>JBDUEO010000086.1:0-9540 GCA_040002335.1 Parafilimonas sp.
TAAAATAATATTATACACTATCCCAACAATAACAATATAAACGGCAATCGCAGTTAATGTTCCAGGTTTTGAAAAAAAATTATTCAGCCGGCTTTTTTTATCAGCAAAAAGAATTGTGCAACATATTGTAACAAGCAAGTTGGTAAGAATAGTAAAGAAACTAAAATATCTTACAATGGTTTCAAATATGGAAACCTGCCTGGTTTGAATGATGAGAAACAATTGCGCAACAAGTGCAAACCATCCCAAAAAAACAATGATGAATAAAACAATTTTTTTTGTTTTTGGTGGTTGATTTGTTGCAACATTATTCATGTAATAAATTTAAAAATTATTCGGCCATGCATATTGGTTTGTGATACACCGGGAATTTTACAGAGTTGGCAATAAAACAAAATTCGTTTGCTTTAGCATGCAGGTTTTTTGCCTTTTCTATCATTGATGCATCTTTTACAACAACGTGCGGGTAAAGCGTGATTTCCTCAAAATAACCGCTGCCATTTTCTGTTTCCCGCATTACACCAATTGCATTATCGGTGTAATTTATTACGATCACATCCGCATCTGCTCAAACATGAAAATACCAAAGCATGTGGCAGGTTGATATGGAAGCAATAAATAATTCTTCAGGATTATATTTTAATGCATCGCCACGAAAAGATGCATCTGATGAACACAGAATGTCAGCTTTATTTTTTGCATGAAAGCAATGGCTTCTTTCATAACTTCTTTAATCACTTGTTCTTTTACCGGTATTTCCTGTCCATTTTACGGAAATGCTGTATTGATGCTTTTTATTCATACCAATCAACTTTAATTTTATAAATGAACAAAAAAAGCCTGAAAGGAGTTGATAGAGCAGTTAATTGTTAATAACAAGTGGAGAATTATGGATAATTATAAGCGAGCAAAAATTTTCTCATAATTAAATAAAACTGTTTGCTGAAAGAATTCGTTTATCGATTAATCTACGTACTTATATTAAATAAGAAGGTACATATGCAGGCACAATCTTTGAAATTTATAAAACGTGAAAATTGCTTAAAGTGCAGCAGCAAAAAATTAGAAACATTTGTCCTAAACAATATAATATGATAAACAGTTTACACGAAAACAACCTTGATAAAATTGCTTATTTCGATAATGCAGTTTTTTACTGCATGAATGCATCTTCGCAACGTATAGCGGCAGGCGTTGTAAATAATTTTACTGTTCGTGCTGATAATATTGTTGAATTTACCTTAAGACATATGCCTGTGTTAGAAGAACCGTGGAATGTTTTTGCTGGTGAACTTTATTTTTATAAGAAAGGTTTATCCTTTAACATGACTATTCATGGCACAGCATGGCTGGTAAATAAAGATGATCTAATGGTTCAGTTTAAATCATTATACATTGAAAATTTTGGCCAGCCAGAATCAAAAAATTATTCTTTGCATGAAACATTGGTTGATTTTTTAAGTACTACCGGTGTTTTCTTTAAAAAAATGTTGGTTACAGGATTTTAATTTTGCAAACTAATCGCTTTGCCATTTTTACCAACATCGCTTTTTTAACATCTTTAGGAATAGCCGTTGTATAAATAAAATATTCTTTTTGCGGCAACAGCAATTTACTTACATCGTTTAGTTTTAGGCAATACGTTCCATCACTCATTAAAACAAAATCTTTTATTGCAATGTTTGAACTATCGTAAATAAAAAATTTACGGTTAAATTCTTTTTTGTCTGATTCACTATTAACCTTAATTGTTAGATAATCTTTATCAGAAAATATGGCATTATTAATTACAAATAATTTGTTTATGTTATTACTGTCAGGAGAAATTTGAAGTGAATTATTATTGGTTGATATAATAATTTGTGCTTGCTGTGAAAACGCTGAACTGGAAATGAATAACAATAATGCGATTAGAATATTTTTCATTCTATAAAATTCCAATCTTTATTCTAAAGAAATATATAAATAACAATATTCTTCTTGCAAAAGAGGGATATTTAATAATAACAAATTTTATAGAATAAATTAATTCAGCAACTGTTTTACTGAATTATAAAGCTGTTCTTTAGTAAAAGGTTTTTCAAGAAAAACATCGGCTCCGTTTTTAAGCGCTGCATCTTTTGCAGAAGCATCATAACCAGATATCATTACAATTTTTGTAGCAGGATAATTCTTTTTAATATAGCTTACAAAATCAACTCCAAGGCCATCGGGCAACTTATTATCCAGTATTATAATTGATGGATGTTCTTTTGCAAGATATTCCTGCGCAGCGGCAATTGTTTTTGCGTGATCAAGCTTTATTTCTTTTTGCTGCAACATAATGTTTAGCAAAAGGCACATATCGCCTTCATCTTCTACAATAAAAATTTTCTTTGTTTGTTTTGAAGGCAGTGTAGTATTTGCCATAATTGTATTTTTAAAAAAATATAATGTGCAATTGTTTTACCAAAAAAATTTAAAGGGTAAGCATTTAAAGTTGTAGAAATAATTGCAGGTAATCTTAAATTTTATGCTCAATCATTCAAAAAAATAAACAATAAGCGCTTTAGTTATGCATCGCTTACTAATCATAATGAAAAAAAGACTGTTCTTTTTTTGAACAGTCCTTCTTTATAATAAATAGTATTGTTTACATGGCCATTTTATCGGTAGTAGTTTTTGTACCATCTTTCATAATACATTCACCATTTTTTAATTTCATGGTTTTACCATCGGCGGTCATATAACTGCCATCAGGCATAACTTTCGTTCCGTTATCCATCGTCATATTATCTTTCATATCCATCGTTTTTCCATTCTCCATCACCATCATTTTATTATCTTTCATAAGTACGCATGTTTGCATATGCATACTCGTGTCAGAAGACATCATCATACCAGAAGTATCAGACATCATTGATGATGTATCGGTCATAGTATTATTCATTGTAGAATCTATGTCAGTTGTAGTTGAACTGCTGTTGCACGACGCAGTTGCTAACAGAATACCGGCTGCAATTGTAAGATGTTTAAAATTCATATTTAAATTTTTAGTGATTAGATAGGTTTGAAGAAAGCCAAAAACCGTACCGTTAACGATTAGTTTGCATTTTAAATATCTGTGGCTTCACCATAAGCTACCGCAGTGGCTTCTTTTACCGCTTCGCTCATAGTTGGATGTGGATGTACTGCAGCAAGTATTTCATGGCCTGTTGTTTCCAGTTTTCTTGCTGTAACAACTTCCGCAATTAATTCTGTAACATTAAAACCAATCATGTGTGCACCAAGCAACTCACCATATTTTGCATCATAAATTACCTTTACAAAGCCCTCTGTTGCGCCGGCGGCTGTTGCTTTACCACTTGCCATAAATGGAAATTTTCCAACCTTAATATTTAAGCCAGCTTCTTTTGCCGCTTTCTCCGTCATGCCCACACTTGAAACTTCGGGTATGCAATATGTGCAGCCTGGAATGTTTCCGTAATCAAGAGGTTCCGGCAAATGTGAAGTTTTCTTTTCCATGTATGCAATATGTTCTGCAGCTACAATGCCTTCGCGGCTTGCTTTGTGCGCCAATGCCTGGTTTGGCGTACAATCACCAAGTGAATAAAACCCCGGAACATTTGTTTGAAGATATTTATCAGTAATTACTTTGCCGCGATCTGCTTTTATACCAACCGTTTCAAGCCCGATATTTTCTACGTTGGCAACAACACCAACAGCGCTTAATAAAATATCTGCTTCTAATGTTACGGTGCTGCCATCTTGTTTTTTTACAGTTGCACGAACGCCGCTGCCGGATGTGTCAGCTTTTTCAACAGTTGCATTCGTCATTATTTCTATGCCTTGTTTTTTAAATTGCTTTTCCAGTTCTTTTGAAATTTCTTCATCTTCAACCGGAACAATGCGCGGCATAAATTCCACCATGGTAATTTTTGTGCCCATGCTGTTATAGAAATAAGCAAACTCGCTGCCTATTGCGCCGCTGCCAACAACGATCATACTTTTTGGTTGTTGCGGCAAAACCATTGCTTCGCGGTAACCAATTATTTTTTTGCCGTCTTGTTTTAAATTTGGCAATTCACGACTGCGTCCGCCGGTTGCAATAATGATATATTTTGCTTCGAGCGTTTGCTTTTTATTGTCTGCATCTGTTACTTCAATTTTTCCTTTGCCGGTAATTTTTGCATAACCCATTACCACATCAATTTTATTTTTGCGCATTAAAAAAGCAACGCCTTTACTCATTTTATCTGCCACGCCGCGGCTGCGTTTTATTACTGCGCCAAAATCCTGCTTTACATCTGTTGCGGATAAACCATAATTTTCGCTGTGTTTCATATAATCGTACACCTGCGCACTTTTCAATAATGCTTTGGTCGGAATACAACCCCAGTTTAAACAAATTCCGCCCAAGCTTTCCTTTTCTATAATTGCTGCTTTAAGACCCATTTGAGATGCGCGGATTGCTGCCGGGTAACCGCCGGGACCGCTGCCAATAACTATTACATCGTATGCCATAATAAATTTTTTTTATTCTGATTGAATTATCAATCTTATTAATGCGAAAGTAAATGGTAAAAGGCAATTCATCAATTTTCGGGTTAAAAGGCAGCAAAGACTTTATGATAGCTTAACAAACATATTCAGCTTAAGCAAAAAAAGTGCAAGTTGAAAATTCGACTTGCACTTTCAAAAACAGATTATCAGCCATACTATTTATCCCAAAAAATTTTTGGTGTGTATAAAGTTGATTGAGGTGTGTTAGGATTGTATGATGATTCAGTTTGAGGATAAATAAATCTTCTTGGAACAGCGCCGGTACCTGCAGGCATAAGAGCAGGTGAAGCAGTACGGCGCCATAACGTAAAAGCTTCAGGATTGAGGTATAACGCAATATACTCCTGCAGTGAAACCTGGCTAATGGCATCGTTAACATTTCCAGGCAACATTCCATTGGCATTTATATAAGTAGTAATATCTGCGTCAGCAATGCTTAACTTTTGCATATTTGCTTTTATAGCCTGTTGGTAAAAGTTTTGAGCAGTTACAATATCTCCAGAAGATCTTAATGTGGCTTCAGCTTTTACAAATAATAATTCATCGTATGTTATAAGTTCCACCGGTGCATTTACTGCTCCATAATAATCAGGCAAGCCACCGAAATAAGTGCCAGACGAAGAAAGGCCGCCACCATCGTTATTAGCATCAATAAATATATCATACCTGGGATCATTCATATTTGTAAGTATGCCCGCAAGTGTACTGTTTGAAAACGTTATATAAGCCTGCCTGTCTCTTCCAAATTGATACCATGGGTTTGCCGAAGTCTGATCACTTCCAAAGGCATATTGCGCATTATCATTGTTACTTATAAATGCTGCATTAGCTTCAATAATAGCATTGCCTGCCATATCAGCATCGCCTTTGCTTTGATGTATGTATAAACGCGCTTTTATCGCGTGACCAAATTTTATCCATGCAGCTGCATCTCCACTATAAATGCGATCATCAGCACCTGGTGTTATGCCGCCAGCATCTGCATTGTTTAGAAAAGATATTGCATCATCAACCAGTTTTGCAATGGTATCATATAAAACCTGGTCTTTATCAAATACTGGTGTTAACGTGCCACCTGTATTTGCCTGGAAAGATTGGGAATACGGAACATCGCCCCAATTGTCTACCGCAAGTTGTAAAGAATATGCCATTATCATTCTTGAAATACCGCTGTATTCATTATAGCCTTTTGCATCTGCATCCTTCATTAATATATAATTATTTTCCATTACAGAAGTATACAAATCTCCCCATTGATTATCAAAATTTCCGCCGTTGATCTGATAATTATAAAATGTATTGGTTTGATTCTGGAAACCAAAAGTTTGCTGATCGAGCAATGATGCATTCCTGGAGAAATCGCCGCCCTGAGTATATCCCAAAGCACCTTCTACTGTTGGCAACAAAAGATTTGGTGTTACATAACTAACAACATTCGGGTTGGTATTAACACCAGTGAAAAAATCTTTTTTGCAAGATGTAAAAGCTACAGATAAAACACAGATCGTAAGTATTATTTTAAATTGTTTCATGTGTTTGTTTTTAATTATTGTTGATCACACGTAATTTGTTTTAGTCTAATAAA
Organism: Parafilimonas sp.; assembly: GCA_040002335.1. Taxonomy (GTDB): domain Bacteria; phylum Bacteroidota; class Bacteroidia; order Chitinophagales; family Chitinophagaceae; genus Parafilimonas. The sequence goes on from JBDUEO010000086.1 coordinate 6,128, forward strand.
TTTCATAATTCTCTAAACGTATGCGTGTATTGATTTATAGGCCCATGTTTAAACGTATTCCATAACTTTTCGTGCCTGGATTATTAAAGAAATCCAATCCCTGGCCATTGGCAGGACCGCCTAAACTTGTTTCTGGATCTACGCCGTTATATTTTGTCCACAAGAATGGATTATTGGAATATACTGTAATAGAAATATTGTTTGAATGTTTGTGTCCGAATAGCATAGCCGGAAGCTGATAAGAAAGGCTAATCTGACGAACCCTTACAAAAGAACCATCTTCGATATCAACCTCCTGACCACCAAATACGCTATTGCCTGCGCCCTGCCAATAATTTTCATCGTACACACTTTGAATAGTATTTGCCACTCCCGGGCCTGGTAATTCAGTTACACCATCTTTATCGTAATGTACTACCTGCCCATCTGCATTTAAGTGGCCTAATAATCCCTGGAAAACCGTTGGCTTTCCCCTGTTTGCAGTTTTTGCAGACAACCCTCTTGCAACCAGGGCGCCTACTGTTCCATTATATATATCTCCGCCTTGTCTTACATCAATCTGAAAGGCAAATGAAAATCCTTTATAAGATAAATTACTAAGCACAGAACCTAACCATTTTGGATTTGTGTTTCCAATTATTTGGGCAGGGCCAACACCACCACCAATTGGCTGACCATATTCAGGGTTTGGATTGCCTGCGCCATCTGTTGGCTGATCATCAATTAAAAGAGGACTGCTTAAATCAGTTAAATTGGAATGTGGTGTTGTTGTGCCATATAAAACGCCGTAAGGCTGGCCGGCAAAAGCATCAACTTCGGCTTCACCGCCACCAAAACCGCCAAGCCTTATCTGGCTAAGTCCCGGTGCAAGTTTTACAACTTTATTTTTATTGGTTGACCAGTTAAAATTTAAATCCCAACGCAAACCGGATGATGTTTTAATTGGTGTCGTATTCAATGTTAATTCTATGCCTTTGTTTGTAAGTTCTGCTGCATTAATTAATGTTGCCGCGAAACCAGTTGAAAAAGGAATGGAAGAAGTAATAATTACATCTTTTGAATTGCTGTAATAAGCAGTTGCATTAACGCTTATTCTATCTTTAAGAAATCCAAGATCAAATCCACCTTCATAAGAATATGTGTTTTCAGGTTTTAAATTTGGATTGCCGACAACTGTTGTTAGCGAACTGATTTGAGAACCTGCAACGCCACCTATAGGGAAAGTAATTCCTGTTGTAAATCCATCTGTAAAATTAGCCGGCGAAACAAATGGTGTTGTTAAGGCATATACAGGAGCATCTTTTCCAACCTGTGCAAACGAAGCTCTTAACTTACCATAAGATAAAACATTATTTTGAAGCGCTTCTAATTCTGTAAACACCCATCCCAAACTTGCAGAAGGGTAAAAGAACCTATTGTTTTGAGGCGGCAAAGTTGAAGACTCTTCTTCCCGGCCTGTTATGCTTAAATAAAGCATTCTTTTATAATTGAATTCTGCATCTGCATAAAAAGCCATAGTACGTTTTACGCCTTTTGCCTCTGTTGCACTAAATGCTGTGGCATTTGAAATATCTAAAAAGTTTTGCAGAACAAGGCCGTTTCCATTTGTAAAATGAGTGTTTGAAATATTAGTGAAGTAATTGTGTCCCACAATCAAAGAACCACCAAAATCATCTGAAAACTGTTTTTTAAGGTTGATTGTAAAATCTGAATTAAACTGCCTGTTGGCATAGCTTATCAGGTAAATATTTCCGGCAGGAAAATCTGTTGAATGAATGTCATACGCAATTTTATCGCTTTGTGTATACACATCTCCTCCTAATCTATACGATAAACTTAACCAGCTAAGCGCCTGGTAATTTACCTGACCCACACCATATACGCGATCAACACCAGAAGTATAAGGATCCCTGTTTATAATCCAGTAAGGATTATCGTAACCGCCAGTACCACGGTAAGTTCTTTGATTGCCATCAGGGAATGTATATGCAGCAGGGTTATTAGCCGGATCTGATAAGCCATTTGAATTATCAAAAGTTGGCGTTGTGCGTGTTAAGCCAAGCATTAAACCAGAGGTATGTGAACCTTGCTGAATTTTATTATTAAATGAATTGATATAGCTGATACTCGCAGATGCACTTAATTTGTCTGTAAGCTGGCTTTGCCCACTTAAGCTAAAAGAATTTTTTACATACCTGCTTTTAGGAATAATCCCTGTTTGATAAAGATTGCCTAATGAAAGCCTGAAACTACTTTTTTCATTACTTCCAGCTAAAGCCACATTGTTATCAAAAGTTTCACCGGTAACAAAGAAGTTATAAGTATCGTAAGGTATTACCGGCATTTTTGCAGCCGGATCAGATTTTCCAACTATATGCCCATGCTTGTCCCAGGGATAATCAGTAGCGCCATCCCAAAATAAAGTATCAATTGCTGCACCCCACGAAAAAGCCTGGTGCGGAGCAACATCTGGTGCCTGGTACACACCATTATCGCCCTGTGCATATTGATTTTGCAAAGCTGGCAACTGGCTAACCTTATCAAAAGTATAAGAAGAGCTAACACTTACATGTGATGAGCGAGCACCGGTATTTCCTTTTTTTGTAGTAATAATAATGGCACCGCTGGCTGCCTGAATTCCATACAAAGCCGTTGCTGCCGGGCCTTTTAATAAAGTAACAGATTCAATGTCGTTAGGGTTAATATCCAATCCGCGGTTTGTAGCCGTTGTACCGCCAATACTTCCACCACCTGCACCAGAAGCTACAAATCCAACTCCATTATCCGGTTCATAAGTATTGATTGAATTATCAAGCGGTATTCCGTCAACCACAATTAAAGGCTGGTTGTCTCCGCTTATAGATGTTACGCCGCGTAAACGGATATACGTTCCGGCACCCGGGTCTCCGGAACTATTGATCACCGTTAATCCGGAAGCTTTCCCGTTTAATTCGCTTAGAACATTTCCGGTGCCTGACTTATTTAATTCATCAGCACTTACAGTTTGCGCTGCATAACCCAGTGAGCGTTTTTCTCGTTTAATACCAAGCGCCGTAACTACAACTTCGTTTAATGTTTGATCTGCACTTTTAAGATGAACAGTAAGTACTGTTGTGCCTGTAACCTGTATTTCCTGCGGAATAAAATTCACTGCAGAAACAACAAGTGTTTCGCCATTAGTAACAGTAATTTTAAAATTACCGTTTTCATCTGCACGCGTTCCGCTTTTTGCGTTTTTTATGCTTACAGATGCATAAGGAACAGGATTATTTTTTTCGTCAACAACGTTTCCTGTTATTGAAGATTGCGCAATTAAATTCAAAGAAATAATCAGCGCAAGCAAGAGTAAAATTGTCTTAGAAGCTGTTTAAAAACGATTCAGCATAATCCGTATAGCGGATAAATGTACCATT
>JBDUEO010000087.1:0-9525 GCA_040002335.1 Parafilimonas sp.
CTTTTTTATATTGTATTTTTTTAGCGAGCTGCATTGCCTGTTCACCAAACAACAGGGCAGTGTCAGTATTTAAAATAGAATAATGAAAGCATAATCCTGCCAGGGCATCTACACGGTCTGAATCATTTACTGCTTTTGCAAGATCAGTTTTAAGCTCAGCAATTTTTGAAACATCTTGCGCAAACAGGAAGCTCGCAAAAAGCAACGTTATTATAGCGATGGATAGAATTTTTAAAAACATAAAAGTTTTTTTATCCAGAGATGATCAACCAAATAAATCCTTCTTTAAATGATAACATAAACGGTTGTTCCATTACCCGCCACTGATTGCACTTCTATTTTTGCCTGCATATAATTTGCACGGCTTTGCATATTTTTTAAACCATTACCTGAAAATTCATGCAACAAATCAAAGCCTTTTCCATCATCTTTTATTTTTAAAATCAAATTGTTTGCTTCTTGTTGTAAGCTGATGTTTATTGCTGATGCTTCACTATATTTTACTGCGTTATTTACAGCTTCTTTAAAAATCAGGTAAAGATTATTGCGTTGCGTTAAGGAGAGCTTTATATTAATCAAATCTTCATTATTCATAAAATTAAATTCCATACCTGCTTGTTCTGCCGTTTCTGCACCAAACTCCTTCATGCGCAAAATAATTTTATCCAATTCGTCATTTGCAGGATTAATGGCCCAAACAATGTCATTCATGTTTTCCATGATGGCTGCAGAGCGGTCTTTTATCTTTTGCATGCTTGCTTTTGCGGCTGTATTTGCTTCGGTTTGTTGTAATGCTACTTTACTTAGAATATTGATACTGGTAAGTGTTGAACCAATATCGTCGTGCAGGTTTCGTGCAATATTGTTTCGAATCTGTTCTATTTCTATTATGCGTTTGGCCCGCTGCACGGTTCGGTAACGGTTAATAATGAGCATTCCAATCAATATCAATAAAAACAAAATAATGTACGCCGCATATTGAAATGTTTTTTGTTTTTGTAAACTTGCGAAGTTAAGCTGCTGATCTTTTTTAAGGAGTACAATCTCTTTTTCTTTTCTTTCTGTTTCAAATTGTGTTTGCAGTTTTATTAATTTTTCATTCTGGCTTTTTTGTGTAACACTGTCTTTTAAAATTGCCGCTAATTTTTCTGTCTCATAAGCATTTTTAAAATCACCTGTATTATTATACGCATTTCCCAGGCCTTCAAGATTGCCATATTGCCTTTGCTGAAATTCATTTTTATCCTTTACAACTTCATATCCTTTTTTATAAGCAACGCTTGCATCATTATATTGTTTCATATTAAAATAAGTATCGCCAATGCTGTTGTACAATGCTGATACCTGGTCAATTTCATTAGTGTATAAGCCTTCATTCAATGCATCTTTAAGTACGGTAAGCGCTTTTTGATATTGATACGTTTTGTTGTAAATTTCGCTTAGTGTAATGGCCGCAGACATTACGACGTCTATTTTATAAGCTGCCCTTGATTTAGGAATAGCATCAAGCAATAGTTGCTCTGCCTTTTTTAAATCATTTTTTTCCATGTAGATACCAGCTATTGACATTTCAGACGTTCCCTGCAGTTCATTATTACCAACTTCCTTTGCCAGTTGTAATGCCTTTTCTCCCCATGGCAAGGCTGCATTAATATTACCCTGGTACATATACAATTCACATAAACCTTGCGATGCTCTTGCCTGTTTATCTTTATTGCCAATTTCTTCACTAATGCGTATTGCTTCTGTAAGATCAGGCATAGCTTTTTCGTATTGCTGCGATTCAGTGTAGGCTGCACTGCGATTGATATAAATAAGTGCAATGCGATTTTTATCACCTACAATATTTGCTTCCTGCAATGCTTTTGTTTCAAAATAAACAGCGCTATCAAATACAGAGATAGTTGAGAAGTAGGTGCCGAGGTTTAAACAATTTTGGCTGATGCCTTTTATCCAGTTTACTTTTTCAGCGAGCGCAAGTGCTTGCTGTGTAAAATAAATGGCACTGTCGGGTTTTACACCATTGTATAAAGTGCCAATTTTTCGCAATGCATTAATGCGTGACGTATCATCTTTGGCCGCTCTTAAAGAATCTTTCCAGGCATTATTCAAATTATAATCCTGGCTTTGGGTCGCATTAAACGAACATAATAAAATTAAAGGCAGGCAAATGAAATATAGTTTTGATCGTTGCAAAAGCGATTTTTTTTAATAAGAAAAGATACACAAATTAGAATATCTAATCACGTTACTTTACCATTTATTATAACTCGCTTATTTTATTTTTTTTAAATGAATGATTATGTAAAATTCGATTGGTAATAATTGGTCAGTAGAAGAAATTTAAATTCACCTTATTAAACGTTTTCATGCTTACTACTTAAAAATTTATTGCAGGCAACTTTTTCTTGTATAGATGTATCTAAAAGAAAAATACTGCGATGAAATTTTTTTTCACTATTCTCTCTGCAATCTTTTTAACTGCATTAATCACAGGTTGCCAAAAATCGTTTTATACAAATGCTTCTAATGGAACGGCAGGTACGACTGGTACAGATTCATCCGGAAATACCGGTAGCGGAATGTTTGATTCAACTGCACTGGATTCTGTGATCTCTGCAGGCGACATATTAACCTATGAAGTTATTACCTAAGATTCTGCAGGATGGTTTGGCATTTGGAATGATTCTGCAGGAAATGTAATCAGCAATAAATTAGACAGTCTTAGTTATGGAAATCCCAACTATTTTGCAGGCGGCTGGAAGTATAGTTTTTATTGCCCTGACAAACCTTTCCAGGCATTAATTTCTGTTGCCGCATTTAGCTTTAATAAAGATATTACCGTAAACCTTTATAGAAACGGGCAACTTATAAAAGTTAGCACACAATGGGCTGCAGGCGCCTTTGGCGTTGGTAATGCATTTAAAGCAGCCATACCTGAAGTTGATGATTATGTAAAGGTTATGAAAAATGATAAGGTTGTAACAGAGGTTCAAAATCAACCTTTACAAATTGAAAAAGTTTTTTTGCAAGCGGCTCATTTTTCAACATATTTACTTATCCGTTAATTGCGGGAAATAAAAACACTGCATTAAAAGAACCTTTTACGGCTGCTCTTTCAGAATCCACAGCAAAAAAAGTTTTTGGCAATACAAACGTTGTCGGAAAAACTTTGCAGTTAAACCGCAAAGACAATTATAGAATTACGGCCGTTTATAAAGATGCGCCTGTTAATACACAAATTAAACCTGACCTTTTATTATCCTACGCAACGTTTGTAAAAATGACCACTGATTCAGCATAAAGCTTGTAGGGCAGGATGATTCAAAGCAAAAACAATATCGCACTATCGGCGTTGATTATGATTACATGAATACGTATGATTTGAAGTTGATTGCCGGCAGAATATTTTCAAAAGATTTTGGTGGCACCGACGGCTCTGTAATCTTTAATGAAAAAGCAATTACGCAGATAGGATTTAATAAACCGCAAGATGCATTAAACAAACGCATTGATTTCTGGGGCGGAACATATACTATTATTGGTGTAGTTAAAAATTTTCATCAGTAATCGTTGCGTGAAACTTTCGAACCGTTGATTCTTCGTTTTATTCCCGCTGTTGTTGAGCCGGTTTCGATAAAGATGAATACCGCAAACACAAACCAGGTTATCAGCAATGTAAAAGCAGAATGGAATAAATTTTTTCCAGGTAATACATTTGAATAGTTTTCTTGACAATCACTTCAACGATCAATACAAAGCAGATCAAAGATTCGGGCAAGTGTTTGGTTTGTTTACAGGCCTTGCAATATTAGTTGCCTGCATGGGTTTATTTGGCCTTGCATCATTCACTACTTTACAGCGAACAAAAGAAATCGGTATTCGCAAAGTGCCGGGTGCATCAGTAAACAGTATTTTAAGACTGCTGTACCGTGAATTTGCTTTTCTTATTTGCATTGCATTTTTAATTGCAGTTCCCATCGCTTATCTCACTACATCGACCTGGCTACAAGGTTATGCATTTCGCATTGATATAAAGTGAATATTTTTTGTACTGCCATTCTTAACAATAATTGCGATTGCTTTAATAACCGTGAGTCTGCAGGCAATAAAAGCAGCGATAGCAAATCCTGTAAAAAGTTTGAGAAGTGAATAGTCAACGTGAATAATCAAACGTGAATCATGAATAAAATCACGAATTATTGCTGCATTAAAAACAACTTTTTTCATGTATGCTTTTGCATCATCAGTATAAATAATTTGTCTTGGTTCACTTTTTGTTTTGGTATTAATAACGATGGAGCGTTTTATTGTTAGCCCTAAAACTAAACGTCATCTTTTAATCATACAACAATACCCGATGTTCGTTTGCGTATAAATACTGTTCGTTTTCGCACACTTATACTGCAAATCTTTTTTCTTATTGCAATGCTGTACAGGCAGTTTGGCGTTGGCATAACCATTGAGTCAATTTGCTTGCAGCGAATGATAAACTTGCATCGTCAAACGTCAATCGTGAAGAAATAAATCAGGCATCAATAAAAATCATACACCTGCCTGCCGTAAGGCAAGCCACAAATAAGATTTTATGTTTAAAATTTTTTTTAAAACAACATTGCGCAGCCTTTGGAAAAATAAAGGCTATAGCTTTTTAAACATATTTGGTTTAGCAATAGGTATTGCATGCGCCGGTTTAATTTTTTTGTGGGTAGAAAATGAAGTAAATTATGATCAGTTCAATACAAAAAAAGACGAGCTATATTTTGTAAAAGAGAACCAGAAGTATGATGCATATACAGCAACATTCGGTTCAACGCCGGGTGTTTTAGCGCCGGCTATGCAGGCTGAAATTCCGGGTATTGCAAACACCTGCAGAATGAGTGAGGACAATGCTTCGGCATTATTTACCATTGGTAGTAAATCTATGTATGCAGGCGGCCATTATGCAGAAGCTTCTTTGTTCAGCATGTTTAGTTTTCCTTTTGTACAAGGCAATGCAAAAACTGCATTCACGCAATTGTATTCAATGGTCATCACGCAAAAAACAGCGAAGAAATTTTTTGGTGATGATAAAAATGTGGTTGGCAAAACTGTGCGTGTTGATAATAAACAGGATTATATTATTTCCGGTGTTATAAAAGATATTCCGCAAAACTCATCAGTACAATTTGAATGGGTTGCTCCTTTCAAGGTATGGTACGATGTAAGCGACTGGGCCCATTACTGGGGTAATAATTGCTTAAGCACTTATGTGGAGTTGAAGCCCGGTGTTCGGCCTTCAACAGTAGATAAATTATTGTACAATTTTATTCAGCAAAAAGAGCCAACATCAATTGCACGCCCGTTTTTATTTAGCATGCACGATTGGCATTTGCGTAATGAATTCGATAATGGTGTACAAACAGGCGGCGGCAGCATAACCTATGTGCATTTATTCTCCATCATTGCATGGATTATTTTATTAATTGCCTGCATCAACTTTATGAATCTTGCCACTGCACGCAGTGAAAAACGTGCAAGGGAAGTTGGTGTAAGAAAAGTATTGGGTGCAGGAAAACAAAACCTTATTTTTCAGTTTATCGGAGAAGCAATATTTATGGCTTTGCTATCGGCAATATCAGCTGTAATTATTATAGCACTCACATTACCTGCATTCAACACACTTGTTCAAAAAAATCTTTCATTAGGTTTAAATAATCCAACCCACATAATAGCATTATTGCTTATTACATTTATCAGCGGTTTAATTGCGGGCAGCTATCCATCTTTATATTTATCATCATTCAATCCTGTGTTTGTTTTAAAAGGATTAAAGCTAAAAACCGGCAGCGCTGCTTTAATAAGAAAAGGATTGGTAATATTTCAATTCAGCGTTTCTATTATACTTATCATAAGCACAATAATTATTTACCAGCAGATACAACATGTAAAAAACCGTAGCCTTGGTTTCAATAAGAATAATTTATTGCAAACAGATGTTGTAGGCGACGTGGCCGCACATTATCCATCAATAAAACAGGATCTGTTAAGTACCGGTGTTGTTGATAACATTGCATTGAGCGATCATGTAACATTATATGGCGGCAATAATACAGGCAGCTTAACATGGGCAGGTAAATCAACCAATGCACAGATACTTATTTCAGGCAGGTATGTAACTCCTGAATTTATAAATACATCGCAACTTAAATTACTTGCAGGCAGGGACTTTGAGCAAACTGATTCGGTGACTTCAAAAAATATCAATGGCATCATTACACAATCGCTTGAAAAATTAATGGGTAATGGCAGCGCAATTGGTAAAACTTTATGGAACACAGGTGACACCAGCGGCACAAAAATTACCGTGGTTGGAGTAGTGAATAATTATTTATATGGTGATATGTATGGCAAACCTGACCCTGTTGTTTTTTTCTGCACAGCACCTGAACATACCAACGTAATGTACCTGCGTTTAAAACAACAGGCAGGTACAGAAGCTGCTTTAAAAGCTATAGAAAATGTGTTGAAGAAAGATAATCCTTCGTATCCTTTTACGTACCAGTTTGTTGATGACCAGTTTAATCAAATGTTTTTAAATGAACAATTGATAAGCAAATTAGCAAGCGTATTCGCTGCACTTGCAATTATTATTTCATGCCTGGGTTTATTTGGATTAGCCGCTTATACCGCAGAACGCAGAACAAAAGAAATAGGTGTAAGAAAAGTATTGGGCGCAAGTGTTGCCGGCATTACATCATTATTATCAAAAGATTTTTTAAAGCTTGTTGCAATCTCTTGTGTTATTGCTTTTCCGGTTTCCTGGTGGATGATGCATAGCTGGCTCCAGAATTATAAATACCGGATTGAGATAAGCTGGTGGATATTTTTAGCAGCAGGAATTTCAGCCATTCTTATTGCTTTAATTACCATCAGCTTTCAATCTATAAAAGCTGCGATAGCAAACCCGGTAAAGAGTTTGAGAACTGAGTGAAAAACGTGAATAGTAAATCGTCCATCGTGAATAAAAAAATCATGTAAATTATTTAATCATATAAATCTTAATTCAAACGATGATTAAAAATTATTTTAAAACTGCATTTAGGAATTTAATGAGGAACAAAATATTTTCCTTTATTAACATTTTTGGATTGGCTTCAGGCATGGCTTGCAGTTTGCTAATTTTTTTATATGTAAGCGATGAAAGCAGCTATGATAAGTTTAATAATGACTCAGAAAATATTTATCGTGTTGTAAAAGATTTTGTGAATGATGATGGCAGCAAAGTTCCCGATGCTACAACACCACCGGCGCTTGCGCCTTATATGCAAAAGCAAATTCCGGAGGTAGAGAGTGTTACCAGGCTTTTTGCAAACCCGGATTGGGGCGCAAATTTTCTTTTTCAATACGGCACTAAAAAATTTAATGAACAAAGTATAGTATTTGTTGATAGCAGCTTCTTAAAAGTTTTTACTTTCCCTTTCATAAAAGGAAATCCGAAAACTGCTTTTGCTGCAAGCAACTCCGTTATACTTACAGAAAGCACAGCAAAAAAATATTTTGGTAATGAAAACCCGATAGGAAAAACTTTACATGCAGATCAGTTTCTTGAAGACCTTTTAGTAACCGGTGTGATAAAAGACGTTCCCCGCAACGCTCATTTTCATTTCGATTTTGCCATATCACTGCAAAAACTTGGAGGTGATCATAATACTGATTGGGGATGGTATGAATTTTATACTTACGCTAAAGTAAAACCCAATACTAATATCACAAACTTTACAAAAAAGATTCAGGGCCTGTACAATCAAAATAACCCTGATGGGAAAAATATTTTTTATACACAACCTTTAACAGCTATTCACCTGTCGTCAGATCTTAAAGAAGAAATTGAAACGAATGGCGATAGCATGCAGATATATATTTTTAGCATCATTGCCATTTTTATTATTTTGATTGCAGGAATTAATTATGTAAATCTTTCAACAGCAAGATCATCCATAAAAGCAAAAGAAGTTGGCGTACGAAAAATTGCAGGAGCATCAAGACTGCAACTGATCAATCAATTTTTAGTTGAATCTTTTTTAACGTGCATTATTGCTGCTGCATTAGCACTGCTGATTGCCCAACTATTATTGCCTTCTGTTAATGCAATAACTCAAAAGCAACTATCACTTAGCGGTCAACCCAACGTATTTCTTTACCTGTTACTTACCACGGTATTTCTTGCTTTCGTTGCCGGTCTTTTTCCTTCAGTTTATTTATCATCATTTAAGCCTTTTGGCATATTAAAAGGAGCAGGAAAAAATAATGGAACTGCATTAAGCCTTCGTAAAGTTTTGGTGGTTATACAATTTACTATTTCAATTGTGTTGATCATAGGCGCATTGGTTATTGCCAAACAAATGAATTTTATGCAATCATCAGATTTGGGACTGGATAAAAACCAGGTGCTGATAATAAAAAATGCGTGGTCATTGCCTGATGACCAAAAAGATGCATTTAAAAACGCTGCTTTGCAAATTCACGGGGTTCAAAAAATTGCTATGGCTGATGGCATATTAGGCGGACAAACATGGATAAGAAAAATGCATCTGCAAGGATCGCAGGATGCGCAACCCATAAATTTCCTAAGTGTGAGCAACGATTTTACTGAAGCCTTAGAAATTAAACTAAAAGAGGGTAGAAGTTTCTCTGCAAAATTTCCATCTGATGTAATGACAAGGCTGCCAGACAGCGCCTCAAATCAAAAACTTGGAAGTGTTGTTTTAAGTGAAACGGCTGTGAAAGAACTTGACATTTCAGAACCGGCAATAGGAAAAAATATTTATTGGGATCAGAATTATTTGAAAATAATCGGCGTTGTAAAAGACTTTCACTTTACCTCATTCCGTACAAAAGTAGAGCCGTTTGCATTTGTGAATAATCCTATAAGAATGGGCAACTTCACGGTAAAGCTTTCAACGAATAATATAAAAAGTACTTTGATTCAATTAGAAAATACATGGAATAAATTTTCACCTCACAGACCATTTGAATATACTTTTTTAGATGACACTTATGCAAAGCTTTATCAATCGGAAAATCGTTTTCAAAAAGTTTTTATAAGCCTGGTGATACTCGGTATTGTTATCGCCTGTCTCGGCTTATTTGGCGTGGCTGCGTTTGCTGCACAGCAGCGTGTAAAAGAAATTGGTATCCGCAAAGTACTTGGTGCATCAACCGCCGCTATTGCAAACATGCTTTCAAGAGATTTTTTAAAACTGGTAATGATAGCGTTGATTATTGCCATTCCTGCAGGATGGTATTTTATGAATAAATGGCTGCAGGGTTTTGCATATAGGATAGATTTAAGTTGGAGCATATTTGTGGCTGCAGCAGTATTAGCAATATTGATTGCATTAATAACAGTAAGCTTCCAGGCAATAAAAGCAGCGATAGCAAATCCTGTAAAAAGTTTAAGAAGTGAATAAATCAATTTGAAAATATGCCAATTTGAAAATTTGAAATGCAGAATATTTTTTTGACTTACAACTTAAAACATAG
>JBDUEO010000088.1:0-9520 GCA_040002335.1 Parafilimonas sp.
TGTCATAAAAAGTATTGCCAACACCATAAACATTTTGATCAGATTTCCATATTGTGGCAGATGTGGGCGTGTTATAAATTATACGCGCAGTAACCAATAAACCGTTTGGAATCCAGTCCATAAAATCACGCATCTGGCGGCGCGAAGTTGTATCTGTGTAATGAAATTCAAAATTGTATTGATTGCCTTTTTGTATGCAACTGCCTTTATAACTATTCATAAAGCCTCCATAATTTCCGCCGCTGCCAACCGTTGAAGGAACAGGCTGATTATAGTATGGCTGCAACGTTACAGGATCAAACAAATTAAATATTATGGATGAACCGAGACATGAAGATGAACTAACCGTGCTATTATTTATTGCCACCTGGAAATACGATGGCGTATTATATTGCGAACCAAACACGGCATTATACATTCCAAGCGTTGATGTAATGTTGGTGTACGTCCATTTTCTGCTGAAACTATCTATATAAATTCTGTCGCCAACTGATTTTAAATGCTGATATAAATGCGATTGATTATAACCAAAACCTGTGGTAGGCAAATACACAAAACTGGATGTGTTCCAAAGATAACTGCCGCTTGCCGGCACCGGCGCAACACGCCAGTAATACACCGTGCTGTCAGTAAACGGAATGGTTGAATTAAATTCAAGCGCGCCACCAACCGAGTTTATTGTTTGGGTTGATTTAAGCTGCGAATTAAACAATTCGGTTGTATCCATTTCCATAGTATAAGCACGAAGCGGCACCACAGCATTTGCGGTTGATGCATACAATTTAATGCTGGTTTTATTTACAATAGAAAAGTTGTAAGGATAGATCGGCGTCAACTCATCTTCATAAATAAAAAACTGTTTTGTAACCGTATTATTAAGTTCGCTTAGCTCAGTGTATTGCTGAAGATTATCTATTGTAACTGTTAATGAATTCTGGCCTTTATCACGCGTGGCATTTATCGGAACCGTTAATTCAACTGAATCAACATAACGAACAGATTTTATGTTTTGAGAGAACAACGTTGTTACTGAACCATCAGGATATTTTCTTTGTATTAAAACAGAAACCGAATCGCCGGTGGCTTTGCCAAGATTATAGAAATAGCATTTTATTTTAAAGCTGTTATCAGCAACAGAAACAAAAGTGGGATCAATATTTACGTTTTGTTCTTCAATATCAAAATCGGGTAAAGCATGTGCATTAATTTTTAATGCCGGGTCACCATGCAACACACTTTCTTCTGCATGTAAATTCGCTATAAAATCGCCGGGATTATTGTTCAGCAAAAAAGAAACGGCATCTTTTAAATTATACGAAACCGGTGCGCCATATTTTGTGCGGCTGAAAGAATTATAAAAACCAGTATTGTAATCATTCAAATAACTTTCTACACCAAAATGCGTACTGGCGATATACGCAATGCTGCCGCGGCCCGGCGCTAAAACCCAGGCTTCAGATAAAGAATTAAATGTGGTGAAACGTGCCGTATCAAAAGAAAAAATATCGCCTGCATCGCAACCATTTACTATAAACACAGGATATTTTCCAGGGTTATTATAATCGTCAGGCTTGTTTAAATTATAATCTAAAATGCTGGCAGAAGAATGCCCGAAATAATTCAGCAGCGAAATACCGTTGGTAAATAATTGCTGCATCAATGCATCCAAAATAGTGGTGCCCGATGAGCTGGTTGTTTTATTAAAACTATACACATTGCCGCCAAACAAAGTATCCTGCACAATATTTTTATAACTGTTTAAGTCGCTGGTAAGCGATGCATTTAAAACGGGATCATCTGCGCCGGTTACATGCACAATTGTTTTCATCCAGGCTTTATTTGCAATCGTTTCTGTATTATCTGCCTGCGCTTTTTCATATTCTTCCAGTTTGGCAAGATAAGTTGCCACTTCGCTTTGCGTTACGGCCGATAACCTACCAATTGGCGTTGCCGGTAAAGGCGTAAGATCGTTTGATGAAAGCAAATTATCTGAAGCGGGCCAACCGAATGTGGGCACAAGATTCAATTTTTCTGCGTACGGTGATGATTGGTTCAGGCGGTATTGATCGTACGTTACTGCTTTGCCAATAAGAAAAGCAAACTGCGGCGGTGCGGCAAATGTATTTCGCGCATAACGCAAAAAATTCTTCACAGAAAGCGGGTGTTGTTTTATGCCATACGCAAACTCATCTACCAAATCATCTATATCGCAAACTTTTACATTGTATGCACCGCCTGCTGAACTTTTTCTGTAATCAACGTAATCAGCAACCGGCCCGCTCAACGGAACATTTGTAAGAATTTTATTTGAAATAATAAGATAATCGCCCTGGTTTGCAACCACCGAATAGTCAGGAAAATTTCTTTGTGCCAATGTGCTGATATTTGCCGCATTGTCTTCACTTAATAACACCAGATTTCTGTCTGATGCAGATGGCGGCAAAGCAAATTGCAGTGTTCCGTCAATATCTGCATAGCGAACGTTGTTGGTAAGATCGTACAACATAGCGTGGCCGCCGCTAAAGCCTGTGATCTTTAAAAAATTTCCCTGCGTGGTTGCGGGTAATTGAAACGCAAATTGTGAAGCACCGCCAAAATTAAATTGCCGCGAATAACTTAAGTCTATAAAACCGGTAACGATGCGGTCATTTTCGCCGCCGGGATTTGTATTTGTCATTGAAATAACAAAACTGGTAGCAGCAGTATTAATTAATGATGCGTTTACGCTGTTGTTATTTAAAACTGCCGCGTTCATACCTACCAAATTCGAATAACTGATAACGTTGCTGCCGTTAATAGCCACGTTAATTGCCTTGCTACCGAGCACTGCAGAGTTTCCCGCAACCGCAACATTTAATTGCGGCGTAACTGTACTGGTAGTTGCAGCAAATAAATTGCCTGCGTTTAAAGTAAGTGCGCTGCCCGGCGTTATTTCGTTACTGCTCCACCATTCACCAATATCGTAGGTAGATGAATATACGTTGGTGCCCAAATTCACAGCGCGGCCGCGGTTGAGCATGTTTTGAAAATCGTAACGATAATGGTAAAGAAAAGATTGATCTGCCGGTAAGGTATTGTGTGCAACATCATTAACACTATCTGTAATGTGCAAATTATTTGCTGCGTTGGTAGTAAGAAAATAAGCAGCCGTATCTGTTTCCAAACTTAAGTCGGTTGAAAGCTGGTTGGCAGGATCTTTATATAAATTCCTATCAGGCAGGCCATCATTCTTCTGACCATAAAATTCTATGTAGCCATTTGCGGGTAAAACGCCGGTGGCAACGCTTGTATATATGGCAATTTGTTTTCCATTGCGCCATAACTGAAATTGTTCTGCCGGTGCTAACTGCAAAGCCGCAGGCAAAGTATTTTGATTGATGCGGTACAAACCTGTGTTAACGATCTTAAACTTATAATAGGTTTTAGAATAGTCTATCCATTCGTTGTAATACTGTTGCGCAACAGCATTAAAACAAACAATACAGCTTATCAATATCAAACAATATTTTCTCATGGTTCGGGATAATTGCCTTTAGCTTTTTTTGGTTTATCTGGTTTGTCTAATTCAGGAAATGAGCCTTTTTTACTCGTTTCTTTATCCGCTTTCTTACCCAAATCTATGGTTAATGAAAACACGTTTGTGTACAATGGGTTGCTTTGATTGGCAAGATTGGTAAACGCATAATCAATAGCTACATTACCTACTTTAAAACCTGCGCCTATTGACGGCTGGTATATCCAAACCTTTTTTTGGTTTAATGTATCGCCATCGGCCAGCGCTTTTTGAAAATTTTGCACCCCTGCACGCACAAAAACCACGTTGGCAATGTTTGCTTCTACCCCAAATTTAGGATCTATACTAACAGGATCGCTGCTGATAACCGTATTACGGCGGCCATCAAACGTTACATCAAAATCTGCTTCGGCAAGTAAATGCAGTTTTTCGGCAAGCCGGAAATTATAGCCGATTGCAGGTACCAGCCTTGGCGAAGTAAGCTCTGTTGATTTTACAGGAATATCATTATTGGTGAGATATAACACCTGCTTTTCTTCATCTGTAAAAGAAAAACTCCAGGCGTTAAAAGTGGTAGTTATATCCCGCGCTGCAAGCCCAAACCTAAAGGTTGATGTTCTGTATAAAAAGCCCGCATCAAACCCAAAACCCCATGCCTGCGCAAAATGGCCCACATTGCGATAAATAATTTTTGTGTTAGCGCCCCAGCTTATTTGCGCGGCATCATCATCTTTTAAAACCTGCGCGTAAGAAATTAAAAAAGCATAATCAGACGAGGAGAAACTTTGAATATTATTATAATTCAGCGAGCCATCCGGCTCTACCAAAAACAATGTATTGGGTATATCATCAACCCCAAACCGCAATAACGAAAAACCCAGCGTGCGGTAACTGCTTGCAATGGGTATGGCGGCAGATATATAATCGTATTTGCCAATGCCCGCAAAATATTCTGCGTGCATAAACGAAATGTTGGGGTTATCAATAACATTTACCAAACCGGCGGGGTTCCAGTAACCGGCGTTGCCATCTTCTGCACTCGCAACCTGCGCGCCGCCCATTGCCAAACCACGTGCACCGGCACCAATATTTAAAAATTCGTTGGAATACTTGCGAAACTGGCCAGAAACGCAAACCGCGCAGCAGGAAAATAGCATCATCATAAACAGCCTTCCACGGGTTTTCATTGCGCAATAGTAATTCTTAGATGCGGACAAGTTACAATTTAGTTTTCTACTGCATTAAATACGAAAACACAGGGGTTTTAGTATGATTGGGCAGGGGTTTATCTGTTTATTCTCACCTCATCCCAACCCTTCTCCAAAGTAGAAGGGCAGGAACGATGAACTATATTAATTTCTGAATTATTTGATGCGCGTAAAAACCTGTCAGGTTTGTAAGTTGCTGGTTATATAAAAGCGTGAATAAACCTGACAGGTTGTAACACAAAAGAGAGGGGGTAAGAACGATGAACTTTATTTTAATTTCTGAATTATTTTGGTGTAAAAAGTCCTCTCCTTTTGAGAAGATTTAGGTGAGGTCTTCCTTTTTTCTTTTTTTGCATTTTTACTTTTCCTTTTTATATTTGACCTATCAATCTAAGTACCTGTTGAAAGCTGCCATCAAACCTTAATATCCATAATATCGTCATCAAAACCCAAACATATATGGCTCGTTTACAAATTCCCGAAGATTTTACAAGTCAGTTTACATTGCTTACTGACGTTGTAGCTCAAAACACAGCGCTTGGCGCCGCCAGCCCCATTACTGCATATTTAACGCAGATGGATATTGATTTAGCTGACGATGTTTCCGCAGGCAATGATGCGCAAACGCACGAAATTAGCCGCGCCCTGCTAAGCAAACAAAGCGAAAACTACCGCCAGTTGCGCGACAATGCTTTTAAAAAACCCTGGCAAATTCTTACAGGCAGCGCACAGTTTTTAAAACAGTTCTATAAAAACAATATGAAAGAACTGGGCAACTGGGGTTTTACCATTACGGATGGCGGCAAGCTAAATTACCCCGCTGCCATTACCGACCGTATTGCGGTGTTTACAACTTTTGCGCAAAAGGTGCATACGTTTACACCCACTACTAACCCGCTGGCTCCGTATTTTGTGCAGCAGGAAATTGATGTTACCAAAGCAGTTACACTGGTGCAGCAAGCCACCGTTAGCAACACCAGTTTTACCAATGCCGCCAACCAAAGCGAGAATGAAACCGAACTGCGCAACCAGCTTTGGCTGCCGGTGCTGGAGCATTTAAAAGATATTGGCGGTTTTTTAATGAAGCTATACAGCAACAACCCAAAAGCACTGGGCAACTGGGGTTTTGTGGTTGATGACAGCCCGCAAAAACCGAAGCTGCGCACTACTAAAATTAAACCCGGTGCAACGGCTGTATTAAATGGGCTAACAATTGGCGGAACACTTACCAATATTGGAGCGGGAGAAGTGCATCTTTGCCGCGGCAAAGCCACGGTTGGTAATCCCACAATTATTCATGCAGGTGAGCAGTTTGGAATTGTGAAAGGACATAGCACCATTACAATTGTAAATCCATCTACGCTTGCAGAAGCGAAGATTACAGTATTAACAGCCGCGTAAAACGGACTAAAATCTCAAAAAAACGGACGGATTTCCTTAAAAGACGGACGAAATATTGAGGAAAACGGACGAAAGTTTTGAAAAGACGGACTGAAATTTGAAAAGAACGGACGAAAGGATTGAAAAAACGGACTGTTTTTTTTAAGAAACGGATGAAAATTATGCGCCGTTGGTATTCTTTACCAACGGCTTAATTTTAACCGCAGAATTTGCTGGTGAAGAATACTGGCAAAGGCGGAAATAAAAATATTTTGCATTATAACAATACAAAATTCTCACTTGTGAAAGCGTTATCAATCTTCAGTTTGTTTATAATAATAAGTATTTCATTAACTGCTCAATCATCAGTAAAGCAACTCGATAAACAAATAGAAAGTTCACTAAAACATAAATTGAATAAATTTCACATTCGCATCAATGGACAAGAATTACTAACAGCTTATGTGTTTAAATCGAATAAACAAATCTATTCTGTAACGAAAACAGCGGGTTTTAAATCAAACGGGCATTATGATTCAAGTGTATCTTATCAATTTGCTTATGTTAATGACACACTTCTTAGAGTTTGGTATCAAAAAACATATCCGGAGGGTAAAAATACAGGTACAACTATAATTGCCTATTTTGCAAATGACAAAATTATCGCTTTTCAAAAACATGGACATGAAGATTTGCCGGATTTACCTTATTTGAAAAACAAATCTGAAGAATTGCAAAGTTTAGTAAGAAAATATTTCTCTTTTTAAATCTACTCACGTAACGCAAGTGTAATCGCGAAGCAAAAGTGTATGCTACTTGTGCTTTGTAAAATAAACACGCAAAAACAAATCAACCACTTCGTCGTCATGCCCAACTTGATTAGGCATCTGCGCTTACACTTTTTTTAGTTGTTGCAAATTATCAATCGTTTTAAAACGTAAATCAGGTTCCCGCTTTCGCGGGAAAGACGTTTGCCGGTGAAGAATGATAGCATAGCCGAAATCGTACAATTCACCTAACTTTATTTAAAGCAAAGTACTATGTTGATTGAAAGAACATCCAGCGAAGTGATTATACGTCTGCCTGCTTCAATAGATACCACAGGCCTGCAAAGACTTGTTGATTACCTTACTTATAAAGAAGCAACTGCAAATTCAAAAGCTATACAAGAGCAGGTTGATAAACTTGCAAGTGACGTAAAAAGAGGCTGGTGGAAAAAGAATAAAAAACGTTTTATTAAATGAAGAAAATAATTGTTGATACCAACATTATTTTTTCTTGCCTGCTTAATTCCCAGGGCACAATCGGAGACCTCATTTTTAATTCAGAAGACATCTTTATTTTTTATAGTAACCAGTACATGCGTTTTGAAATTCATAAGCATTGGAAAAAGCTTAAAATGATTTTCAGACTTACTGACTTTGAATTGGAAACTGCCTACGAGAAAATGTTGACGAAGCTTACCTTCATCAATGAAGAATTAATACCACAAAGCGATTGGAGAAAAGCGGAGGCTTTGGTTACAGATATAGATGTAGATGACATAGATTTTGTTGCGCTGACGAGGTACTTAAAAGGTAACTTATGGACTGGTGATAACCTCTATATGATGGATTAAAAGCAAAACGTTTTCGAACCGTTTATAACACGCAGGGTATTCTTAAACTCCGTAACCGGTTGATGAAATAATAAATCAATAAATATTGATTTATATAAACTTTTCCATCTTACTTCATAATCACGGTACCCAATTGTTCGGTAATTTCTCGTTCAATACTTTTTAAATGTTTATGTATTTCCAGCAACTGCAGGGTTTCATTCCAGCTTTTAGCGTCTTGTATGTCGCGCTGGTTTTGTTCAAACATTTTCTTAATCTTATGCAGCTTAAAATAATTCAGGCTCATCGCCACATCCTGTATGCTGCGGTCAACATTCAATACCTGAATGTTCTCGAGCACTTCATCCCAACGCTGGCTTAATTCAAAAGGAGATAAGGTGACATTTACTACAAGGTTTCTTATTTTTTCATCTTCATAATACAACAGGTTTTTCGCAGATGGATTCAGGCCTTCGTTATATTGTTTGCGATATACTTCAAACAATTGCTCCATGTCAGCATTATCAAACCTGAATTGCTGCAACGCTTCAAAAATATGTTCGGCAACGGTTTGGTTTTCGTTCCATGCATTCAAGCCAAATTCAAGCAGCACACGCAACACACTTTTTTCCTGCGCTTCATCCGGTTGCAATAAAAGATCTTCCTGTTTTGCGGCAATTTGTTTTTCATCAGGCAAAACCGGCTGCGCTTTTTCTTCTTTATTTACCCGTTCGCGAATAAATTTATTTACAAGATTGATAAGCCCGTCTTCATCAATTTTTAACTGCGCGGCACATTCGTGAATGTAAGATTGCCTGCGCGTAAAATCTTCTGCTTTATGTATGCGGCTTAAGCTTTCCGCAATTTGATTTACAGCATCGCTTTTTTTAGTAATGTCGTTGCCCGCTTCTTTTAATAATACATCAAGTTGAAAAAGAATAAAGTCTTTTTTATTATCTGCAATAAATTTTTGGAATGATGAAGTGCCGATTTTCTTTACATAACTATCGGGATCTTCTTTATCGGGAATTAAAACAAGTTTTACGTTCAGGCCTTCTTCCAGCGCCATATCCAAACCACGCATAGCGGCTTTAATACCTGCCGCATCGCCATCATAAATTATAGTAAGGTTATTGGTATATTTTTTTATGATGCGAAGCTGATCGGCGGTTAACGATGTGCCGCCGCTTGCAACTACATTTTCAATTCCTGATTGGTGCAGGCTGATAACATCTGTATAACCTTCTACCAATAAACATTCGCTGTTTTTATCAATGGCATGGCGCGCAAAATAAGCGCCGTACAGAATTTTGCTTTTTACATAAATTTCATTTTCGGGCGTGTTGATGTACTTGGGCGCTTTATCAGCTTTGCCAATAACACGTGCGCCAAAGCCAATAATTTTTCCGGTGGTGTTATGAATAGGAAAGATGATTCTGCCCCGGTAATTATCAAACAGCTCATCATTTCTTTCAACGGCTAAACCGCTTTTCAATAAAAACTCTTTGCTGAATTGTTGTTGCAGAGCAGCGGTTACAAAAGCACTTCTCTGCTGCGGATCATAACCTAATTGAAACTTTTCTATCGTATTCAAATCGTAACCACGTTCTTCCAGGTAAGTCAATGCATTGCTTTGTCCTTCTTCAGTCTTCAACAACTGTTCAGTAAAGAACTTCTGCGCAAAATTGTTAAGTGCATGAAGGCTTTCTGCAGCTTGTTGCACAATGCGCGTTTCGTCGCTTACTTCTGTTTCCTGAATTTCTATGTTGTAGCGTTGCGCCAGCCATTTTAAAGATTCGGCATAAGAATATTTCTCATGCT
>JBDUEO010000089.1:0-9502 GCA_040002335.1 Parafilimonas sp.
AAGTTTGTTTGGTGTAAAAACACAGTTTCAGTTTGGTAAATTCTTTATTACGGCGGCTATTGCCAGCCAAAAATCGCAACAGCAATCTTTGGCCTTGCAAGGTGGTGGCTTAAGCCAAACTATTAATAAAAAGCTTGATGATTATGATGAGAACCGACATTTCCTGTTAGCGCAATATTTTAAAAATAATTACAATACTGCAATGAGTAACCTGCCGGTGGTAACCAGCCAGGTTCAGATTATGCGCATGGAAGTTTGGGTTACCAATAAAACTGGTGCAACAACAAATACAAGAACTATTGTTGGTTTAATGGATCTGGGTGAAAATGCGCCTTATAATACAAATATTCGCCCTATTCCAGGTAACAGTTTACCGCAAAATAATTCTAACAGCCTCTATGCTACATTAACAAGCGGTGATAGTTATAGAGATCCATCACAAATAAATGGATTGCTGCTTATGCAGGGTTTAACACCTGTAAACGATTATGAAAAAACATTTGCGCGCAAGCTCGATTCATCAGAATATTATTACAACCCGCAAATTGGTTTTCTGTCTTTAAATGTGCAGTTACAGCCCGATGATGTTTTGGCCGTAGCATATCAATATACATATAACGGAAGAGTTTACCAGGTTGGTGAATTTTCGCAGGATGTAACAGTTGACTCAACACAAGGTGTGCAGAAAACGCTTTTTCTAAAATTATTAAAGGCAACATCTCAGCGCGTAAGTCTTCCTATATGGCAATTGATGATGAAGAATGTTTATTCGCTTGATATTACTTCGCTCGATTCAACAGCCTTTAAATTAAACGTACTGTATGCAGATCCAAGCGGTGGTATAAAAAGATATTTGCCTGAAAGCGATCCTGCTGTTTCAGGAACGCCTTTGATAACCATTTTGCGGGCCGATCGTTTAAACAGCCGCAACGATCCGCAGCCTGATGGCTTATTTGATTTTGTGAATGGATTTACTGTTTTGCAACAACAGGGTGAAATTGTTTTCCCTGTGCTTCAGCCTTTTGGCAACGATCTCGAAAACCTGGCTTTTCAGGGAGTTAATGATACAACAAAAGCCAAGTACGTTTATCACCAGTTATACGATTCTATAAAAGCTATAGCTCAAACCTATGCCAACGTAAATCACTATGTTTTGCAGGGAACGGTAAAAGGTAGTTCCAATTCAGATATTTATCTAGGTGCATTTAATATTCCGCAAGGTTCTGTTACAGTAACTGCCGGTGGCCAGGTATTACAGGAAAATACAGATTATATAATTGATTATAATCTTGGCACTTTAAAAATAATTAACCAGGCGATCATTAATTCAGGAATTCCGGTTGATGTGCAGTTTGAAAACAATGCCACTTTTGGTGTTCAGCAACGCAGCTTTTTAGGCGTTCGGTTAGATTATATTGCCAACCAGCATTTATCGTTAGGCGCAACAATGGAGCGGCTTGCAGAACGGCCTTTCTTTACCAAAGTAAATTATGGCGAAGATCCAATACGCAATACCATGTATGGTGCTGATTTCAGCTATCAAAATCAACTGCCGGGTTTAACGCGGCTTATTAATAAATTGCCTTTTTATAATTCAGATGCACCAAGTTCTATTTCTGCTTATGGTGAAGCGGCAGCGCTTAAACCAGGTCATCCGCCGCAGATTGGTAAAGGTTCTGAAGGCTTAATTTATATTGATGATTTTGAAGGTGCCACCAGCAGTGTTGATCTTCGTTTCCCTTTTATTTCATGGGCATTGGCATCAACACCACAGGGAAATGGTTTATTTCCTGAAGGTACACTTACCGATAACCTCGATTATGGTAAAAACCGTGCAAAGCTTGCCTGGTACAATATAGAACCCACTTTACAGGACAGGACAAGTACCAATAACCCACTACGTGGAAATTTAAAAGAGTTAAGCGATCCAAGAGTAAGACAGGTTTTTACCAATGAATTATTTCCGCAGCGCACAACAAATATTACCGATGTAATTACTTCAACATTTGATTTGGCATATTACCCAACTGACAGAGGCCCGTACAATTTTACAGATGATGTTGCTGATGTTGATGCAAGTGGTAAATTAAAAAATCCGCAGAAGCGTTGGGGCGGTATTATGCGCAGTCTTGACCAGACAGATTTTGAAACGGGCAATATTCAATATGTAGAATTTTGGGTGCAGGATCCTTTTATAAAAGATCCAACTAGTACCGGCGGAAAATTATTTATTGATCTTGGCGATATAAGTGAAGATATTTTAAAAGATGGGCGCCGCTTTTATGAAAACGGTTTGCCTACGCCCAATATTCCTGCTATTACAGATACATCAGTTTGGGGCAAATCGCCAATCAATCCAATACAGGTAACGCAGGCTTTTAGTAACGATCCTGCAGATCGCCCGTACCAGGACGTAGGTTTTGATGGTCTTAATGACGATTCAGAAAAAGTTCAACGCCGTGCTTATTTAAATGATATAGCCAGCAATTTTGGCGCGGTTTCATCCTTTTACGAAAAAGCTTCTGTTGATCCTTCCAATGATGACTACAAATGGTATCGCGATGCAAGCTATGATGCTTCAGGAACAGGCATTTTAGGAAGATATAAAGATTATAATAATCCGCAGGGTAATTCACCTGTTTCTACAAGCAGTTCCCAATTTTCTCCGGCAGCAACTTTGTATCCCGATAATGAAGACCTGAATCATGATAATACATTAAACGAAACAGAAGAATATTACGAATATGAAGTTGACCTGAAGCCGGGTATGGGTGTTGGCAATTCAAAATATATTACCGACCAGCGTGTAGTAAACCCACGCCTTGCAGACGGTACCACAGCGCCGGAAAACTGGTATTTATTCCGCGTTCCTATTGAAGATTTTACCAATAAAGTTGGGCAAATTCCAGATTTCAAATCTATCCGTTTCATGCGTATGTATTTAACAGGATTTCAGGATTCTGTAGTTATGCGTTTTGCCACTTTAGACCTTGTGCGCAATCAATGGAGAACTTTTACTTATGGTGTTGATACAGTCGGCGGTTATACACAAATTCCTGCTGGTTCGCCTACTACCATAAATGTTCTTGCTGTGAATGTGGAAGAAAACAGCAGCCGTCAGCCAATACCTTACAAAACGCCACCAGGCATTGACAGAGTTCAGGAGTTAAGCAATAACGGTGTAAACCTTTTGCAGAATGAACAGGCAATGAGTTTGCAAATAAATGCACTTCAAAAACACGATTCAAGAGCAGTGTTTAAAACGCTTAATCTAGATTTAAGAAGATACGGGCAAATGGATATGTTTATTCATGCAGAATCGGGTTTAAAACAATCGCCTCAATTGCAGAATGGACAGATTGATGCCGTAATTCGTATTGGCCAGGATTTTACAGATAATTATTATGAAATAAAAATTCCTTTGGAAGTTACCCAATTCAACAGCGCTGCTACTGCAGATCAAATATGGCCTGATTCAAACAACCTTAATCTTGTTTTAAACGATCTCGTGCAGCTTAAAATAAGACGTGATTCAAAAAGAGTAAACATAAACGGGTTTTATTCAGAAAATGTTGGCCAAAGAATTTATGCTATTAAAGGCAATCCAAATCTTGGCGAAGTGCAGGGCTTTTTAATTGCTGTAGAAAATGAAACGGAATCAACTATCAGCACAGAAGTTTGGGTAAACGAATTGCGTTTATCAAATATTGATGATAAAGGTGGTTATGCAGCATTGGGCAGGGTGGATATGCAGCTTGCAGATTTAGGAACCTTGTCTGTTTCAGCCAATACTTATTCTTATGGTTTTGGAAGTATTGACCAGCAAATAGATCAGCGCGCAAAAGATAACATGTTTCAATACGATGCGGCACTAAACATTGACGCAGGAAAGTTGTTGCCACATAAAATTGCAGTGTCAATTCCTGTTTATGCAAGTATTAATAAAACAATTCTTACACCTGAATATGATCCTTACGATCTTGATATTTTATATAAAGATAAATTGAAAATGGCAACCACCGGCGCGCAAAGAGATTCAATAAAACGAGCGGCGGGTGATATTACTACCATAAAAACTTTAAACTTTACCAATGTTCGTTTTGGGCAAAACAGCTCCAAACCACATTTATGGAACATCAGCAATTTTGATTTCAGTTATTCCTATACAGAATTTGATCAAACCAATCCGCTTATTTTAAATAATAATATAAAAAAATATCATAGCGGTTTTGGTTACACCTACAATCAATCTTCTAAATTTAAAGAGCCATTCAAACATCTTATTAAAAATAAAAGTCTTTGGCTAACGCCCATAAAAGATATCAACTTTAACTACATGCCTTCGCTCGTAAGTTTCAGGGCTGATATAAACCGTCAATATGGTATTTATATTCCAAGAATTGTAAACACGTATGACTCAAAAATAGAGCAGGTAGATACCACGTATGATAAGTATTTTACTTTCGACCGATATTATAATTTACGATGGGATTTTACGCGAAGCCTGAATCTTGATTTTTCGGCTGTAGCTTTTGCTACAGTTGATGAACCTTTTGGCCAGTTAAATACACAAGTTAAAAAAGATTCTGTGCGTCAGAATTTCTTTCATGCCGGAAGAAATACCATGTACCAGCAACAGGCTACATTTAGTTATAATATTCCATTGGCAAAACTGCCGCTTACAGATTGGATTACGGCGCGATATAGTTATACAACAACCTACAATTGGATTGGTGCAAGTTTGCTGGCGGTAAATCTTGGCAATACAATTGAAAATACACAACAGAATAATTTAACCGGCGAATTTGATTTTACACGATTGTATTCAAAATCAAAATTTCTTAGCAAGATTAGCCAGACAGAAGATACACAGGATAATACTAATGCAGACGAAACAAATGCAACCGATAGCATTAAACCTCCAAAGCCAAGAGCAGAAGTTATAAAAGATACCGCAGGTAATAAATTAAGAGGTTTTGAAAAACGCCATGCTTTACAAAAATGGCGTCAGCAAAAAAGAGATTACCACAAACAACAACGCAAAAACAAAACAGCGAACGCGGGCGGTGGTGCAGTACAGGCGGTTGGCCATTTAATAACAATGGTGAAACATGCATCAGTAAGTTATAATGAAAATTATGACAGCCGCGTGCCGGGCATAACAACAGGAACAGGTTATTTAGGTGAAAATCAAAAAACAAACCAGCCTGGTTTTGCTTACATTTTTGGTAAACAGCCTGACAGTAACTGGCTAAACCAAAAAGCAAGAGAAGGTGTTATTACACGCGATACATTGTTCAATCTTTTATACACGCAGGATTATCAGCAGCAATTAAATTTAACCGCACAACTTGAGCCTTTGCGTGAGTTTAATATTGATGTGAATATTCAAAAAACATTTTCAAAAAATTTTTCTGAGTTGTATAAAAATTATCCAACTGTACCTAATACAACAAACTTCCAGCATTTAAGCCCGCTGGCTGGTGGCGGATTTAGTGTTTCGTACATCAGTTTCCAAACTTTATTTAAGAAATCAAATCCAAACGAGATATCGCAAACCTTTCAGCAGTTTCAAAGTAACCGTCTTACAATTGCAAAACGTTTGGCTACAGCAAATCCATACTGGGACAGAACTTTCCAGGGAGATGGTTTCCCTACCGGTTATGGCCGTTATCAGCAGGATGTTTTATTGCCGGCATTTATTGCCGCATATACAGGCAAAAATGCAAATTCGGTTTCGTTGATAAATGAAGACAATTCAAATATCAAATCAAACCCATTCAGCGGTATTCATGCTTTGCCTAACTGGCGCATTACGTACACTGGTTTAACAAGAATTCAAAGCCTTGCCGATGAGTTCAGTAACATCACTATTACGCATGGATATAACAGCACCTTTAGCATGAACAGCTTTACAAGTGCATTGTTGTATTATGATCCTTTACATCTTGGCCAGCCTGCGTTTTTAGATACTATTTCAGGTAACTATATTCCATTCTTCTTAATTCCAAACTTAACTATACAGGAACAATTTGCGCCATTAATTGGTATTGATATAACAACAAACGATCAAACAGCCATACGTTTTGAATATGCAAAAAGCAGGGAATTAAGTTTAAGTTTATATGATTACCAGTTAAGCGAAGTGCGCAGTAATTCGGTAACGTTTGGCGGCACTTATCGCAAAAAAGGAGCGAACATGCCATTTAAATTACCGTTTATAAAAGCCAAACCGGACCAAACGGATTTGAATATAAGCCTTGATCTTTCCATACGAAATGACCTGCAAACAAACAGCAGGCTCGATCAGCCAACGGCTTACAGTACCGGCGGCCAAAAAACCATCAGCATACAGCCTTCGATAGATTATCTGATTAATAACCGTATTGATCTTAAGTTGTATTTTGATCAGCAGCGCATCATTCCATACATATCTACGTCAGCGCCAATTATTAATACAAGGGCTGGTATTGAAATAAGAATATCTATTGCGCCATCAGGTCCAAATTCAAGCCCGGGGCAATAATTTTATCAGGATATTGTGCTGTCATAATATAAATGTTCTTCCTTTTTTATTTAAGCACTTTACCTAAATAAATTATGGTGTTGATTTCTTAAAAACTAATTGCAAACAATCGTATTTTTAAAAAATCAAACAAAACCTTCAATAAAGCCAAAACCCATGCTTGTTAAAACTTTTGGAAGTGCTGTGTACGGCGTTGAAGCCATCACAATAACAATTGAAGTAAATGTAAGTGCAGGCCAGCATTACACCATAGTTGGCTTGCCGGATAATGCTGTAAAAGAAAGTTTGCAGCGCATGGAAAGTGCCATAAAAACAAATGACTGGTACATGCCGCGTATAAAGATTGTTGTAAATCTTGCACCGGCTGATATAAAGAAAAGCGGTTCCGCGTTCGATCTTCCTATTGCTATTGGCGTGCTTGGTGCCAGCGAGCAAATTGAACAACCGGAAAGGCTAAGTGATTATATTATGATGGGAGAATTAAGTTTGGACGGAACCATTCAACCCATAAAAGGCGCATTGCCAATTGCTATACAAGCGCGTAAAGAAGGCTTTAAGGGTTTGATTGTTCCAAAGGCAAATGCACGTGAAGCAGGGATGGTGAATAACTTAAATGTCTATGCCGTAACACATATAAAAGAAGTAGTTGAATTTTTTAAAGATGAAAATTCATTGCAACCTGTTGTTGTAAATACCCGCGAAGAATTTTTTGATGCACAACAAATTTTTGACGTTGATTTTAATGATGTAAAAGGCCAGGAGAATATTAAGCGTGCCTTGGAAATTGCCGCAGCAGGTGGCCATAATGCCATATTGATTGGTCCGCCCGGTGCAGGTAAAACAATGCTGGCAAGAAGACTGCCAACGATACTTCCGCCATTAAGTTTATATGAAGCATTAGAGACCACAAAAATTCATAGCGTTGCAGGTAAGTTGCCAGAGAATAGTTCATTAATAAGCAGGCGGCCTTTTCGTTCACCACATCATACAATCAGTGATGTGGCATTGGTAGGTGGTGGTGGTATTCCACAGCCCGGCGAAATTTCCTTGGCGCATAATGGTGTTTTGTTTTTGGATGAATTACCAGAATTTAAGCGTACTGTTTTAGAAGTTATGCGGCAGCCGATGGAAGAAAGAAAAGTAAGTATTTCGCGGGCAAGAGTTGCGGTTGATTTTCCTGCAAGCTTTATGTTGATCGCTTCGATGAATCCTTGTCCTTGTGGTTTTTATAATCATCCAGAAAGAGAATGTACTTGTCCGCCCGGCGCAGTACAAAAATATTTAAACCGAATTTCAGGCCCTTTATTAGACAGAATTGATCTTCATGTTGAAGTAACGCCTGTTGCATTTAGTGAATTAAGTAATACAAAATCAAAAGGCGAATCTTCAGCGTCAATTCGAGAACGTGTAATTAGAGCAAGAGACATACAAACCGAACGGTATAAAGAAACTGAAGGCATGTATTGCAATGCGCAAATGAGCAGCAAGCAATTGAGAGAAATTTGTGTTATTAATCAAGCCGGGGAAACATTATTAAAACGTGCTATGGAAAAATTAAATTTATCTGCACGCGCTTATGACCGTATCTTAAAAGTTAGCCGCACGGTGGCTGATCTTGCAGCAAGTGATGATATAAAAGTGGAACATCTTGCAGAAGCCATTCAATACAGGAGCCTGGACAGACAAGGCTGGGCGGGATGATTGATTTTAGGGTTTGTAAATAGTTAACCTTGCTTTTTCGTCTCTTTCAAGTAAACCCATAACGGCGACTTTATTATCCTGTCCTAATTCTTGCCATTTCTTACGGCGTTTGCGGTTCATATTAACGAATGTGCCGCCGATATAGGTTTCTCTACTTCTACAATTTTATCTAATGTCTCAGGCGCTTCTTCATCTGCGATATAACGTAAACGATGTAATAAAAACCATGCACTCTTTTGCGTAATGCCAAGATCACGCGCTAACTGGTGGGAGCTAATACATTTTTTATGAGCAGTCAAAACAAATGTTGCTGCTATCCATGTAGAAAGCGGAATCTTTGAATTTTCAAACACAGTTCCAATAGTAACCGTAAAATCTCTTTTACAGGTTTTATCCTTACAACGAAATGCTTTACCATTTCTAATACGATAAGGTTTTGCAGCACCACAATACGGGCAAATAGGATTGCAGCCCCAGCGCATTTCTTCCATGTGTTCACGGCAAACCTTTTCATCTTTCAGGCTTTCCATAAGGTCTTTATAATTTCTAAAATCAATCATTTGTCTAAATTTTTCTATTGCTAAAAAGTTGTGGGAGAGTTCGACTTGGGTTTGTTAAGAAGGTTTAACAATTTGTTTTGGCTTGTTCATTTTCCCAAATCCTGCGAAAATTTTTGGAATCGCTTTGTGGTAAGTTGTATATCGTCGCCTATCGTCGCCAAAAAATTTAACTATTATATTTAGTTTAATAATTATTGATGCAAAAAAGGTTAGGCTATTATATTTAGTTTATTATTTTAAACAACAATAAATTATTAATCAAATTATTACAGCTTTTATTAACTATTAAATATAAAATTCAATTCGAAAGTTTACTGTTTAGTTACAATTTATTTCATAAATAATTTAATATAAATATTATTTATTTTAATTTTAATATAAATATTTGATTAATAGTTTATTATGATATTTTAATTGAATAAAATACCTAAATAAATATTAGATTATAGAAATTTTGATACTATTTTTGATATTTCCCTTTATAATCGCTTAAAAACTCCTCTTCTTTAAGTTGTATCAGTTGCTTAATTTTGCGGCTTCTATGTGTTGCTTTATTAAGCCGTATTTTCATGGTTCTATTTTTTAAGAAGTACCTGCTCGTATATTCCATAAAGCAGTTGCTAAACGCATTTGGTTTTCTTTAACTTTTTTTTTATTTTAAAATATCAAAATTTATTCAATGGATTTTTTACACCAACTCAATTTAAAAAATGAA
>JBDUEO010000090.1:0-9455 GCA_040002335.1 Parafilimonas sp.
ATTGGTAATGGAAACGTAGGCTTTTACAATGTACAAAAAGCAAGCTATCCTTTTTACATTGATTCAACAGACAATTCACTATTTAACTGGAACAACAGCCAACGAAAATATGGTAAAGTAAATGTCTATAATAATCAGGACTTAAATTCAACCGGCATATTTGCACAAGGCGAAACTGCCGGACTTGCCGGGTATGCAGGAAAATATGATTCTACCAATCATAAATTCATAGATAATCTTTTTAATTATGCTGTAGTCTTTTCCGATGCATTGCACGCGGGTGTGTATGGTGAGGCAGATCAAAGTATTAAGTACTCAGCAAATGATGAATACTATGGTGTTCTTGGCGTTGCAACTAGCCCGTATAATTCAGTAGGTGTTTATGGGAGTTCAGTTTCTGATTATGGCGTTGGCACAAGCGGATTGAATGCTTATTTTACAACCACTGTCCCACCTTATGTTGGCAAGACGAGAGCCTATGGTAGTTTAGGAAACAGATTTCCTTTAATCGACCCGCAAACACATACATCTCAATCACTCACTACAGGTGTGTATGGAGTGATTGTAGATACAATTGGTGAAAACCGTTATGCCGTTTATTCTAATGGAAACCTTGCATTAATCGGTAACATGTACACACTGTCTGATGAAAAATTTAAAACAGATATCAAACCTATGCAAAATGCATTGGACATTATTAAACAACTGCAACCAAAAACCTATCAATTTGTAAAAGCTGACAAAGGATATACTTTTCCCAAAGAAAAACAGTATGGTTTGCTGGCGCAGGATGTACAAAAAATTCTTCCTGAACTGGTACAGCAAACCGCGATTCCTAAAACAAAGAATTGGGGTGAGTCGCGCCTGAACGTAAATGGCAAATCCGCTGATGAAGGCAAAGCTGTAACGTTGCTTAATTACCAGGCATTTATTCCTTTACTCATCAAATCAACACAGGAGCTGAATATAGAAAATGACAGTTTAAAAAATGTTGTTAACAGCATGCAGTCACAATTAAATGATGTTACAAAAAAACTCAACTACGTAATGCAGTTAATGCAATCAACCAATAATGCAGAATCTACATCAACAGTAACTGAATTGGCTTCACTTGAACAAAACACACCCAATCCGTTTAACGGCAGCACTATCATAAAATATTATTTGCCAGCACAAATAAGCAATGCAAAAGTTGTTATCAGTGATGCAAACGGGCATAATCTAAAAACAATTTCACTAAGCAATAAAGGTGCAGGACAAGTAAACATTACTGCAGGCACGTTGTCATCAGGCAGTTATTTTTATTCATTATTGATTGATGGAAAGAAGATAGACACCAAACAAATGATACTGACAAAATAAAAATAAAAGATCACAAAACCATCCTGTTAAGCATTATGTGCAACATTCGGGATGGAACTCCTTAAAAAGTAATAAGAATCATTGCACTGTACAGCAACTCTGTAGTATGGTGCTTGTTAAATAAAAATTTTAATTACAAAAACAACATTTCTATATACACTAAACAACAAAAACGTATGAAAAAGTTTTATATCATTATGCTGTTTGCATATTATACGCAACATGTAAATGCACAAAGCTGGAATATTACCGGTAATGCAGGCACTGATTCTTCCATAAATTTTATTGGCACTACCGATGCACATCCGTTGGTATTTAAAGTGAATAAGCAGAAAGCAGGATGGATTGACTATAATGCTTCAATGGCTAATACCGGCTATGGTTACCAGAGTTTGTTTAAAAATAAAACCGGTGTTCAAAATACGGCAACTGGTTTAGCGGCTATGTATTCAAACACTTCCGGTAATTATAATGCGGCTTACGGTTATCATGCATTGTATTCAAATACAAAAGGCAATGCAAATACGGCAATTGGAATTGCTGCGCTTTATATTAACACGATAGGACATGATAATACAGCGAATGGCAATGTTGCATTGTATAACAACAAAACAGGGATCAATAATACTGCGATTGGCGATCAATCTTTATATTCCAATACAACAGGCAGCAACAACACTGCATTAGGTTTCCAGGCCGGAGTATCCATAGTCAATCTTAATAATGCAACGGCTATTGGAAGCAATGCATCTGTTGCCTGCAGCAACTGTATGGTATTGGGTTCCGTGAATGGCGTGAATGGCGGAACAGCCAATACAAAAATAGGAGTTGGTATCACCAACCCCACAAGGGCAATCATTGAACAGAACGGATCGGTTGGTAATACGGCTGCCATTTTTGGAGGAGATGGCGCTGGTATTTCTTTACAGAAAGACTGGCCTGCCATAGGGTTTAACCATTATTATGATGGCAGCAGTCATCGGTCTATCGGTGCAGGCTTTTCTGCACAGTTAGGGGTAAACCAATCTACCGGTTCTTTATATTTAGCAACATGGAACCAGAACGCTGCTACAGGCGCCAATTTTTTCCTGAACCCGACAGCGGCTACAACACGTTTTTTTATAAGTAAGTCTGGTAACGTAGGGATAGGTAGGGATAACCCGCAAAGCGACTTAGATATAACAATGAGTGGAATATTAGGGGGTGATAATTCATATGACCATGTAAAAAATGGCTTAAGATTAATCAATCCTTTTGATAATTCTTTTTGGAATATTGGGTTTTTTGAGCCAATCCAACCATTCTTGTATTTATTTTTTCAGGGTTCGCCAAAGGGATTTTTTGCTATCGGTGATGGCAGTTATACTACAGTGTCCGATAAAAATTTAAAGACAGAAATTAATTATTTGCCCAATGGAATATTGGGAAAAGTGTTAGCCTTAAAACCGGCTACTTATTTTATGGTTGATGATAAAATAAGGGATGCAAAGAGTTATGGTTTTATTGCGCAGGATGTTGAGAAAATATTCCCGGAAATTGTAAAGAAAATTGATGATAAAACCAAAGGCCTTACTTACCAATATTTCATTCCTGTTCTTACCAAAGCCATCCAGGAACTTGCCGAGCAAAATGATTCACTCCAAAAGCAAACAACTATAGAAAATGAAAAGATAAATGATCTGCAGGACGTCAATTCCCAATTAAAATCGAGGCTGGATAAAATTGAAACCATAATACAGCAAATACAGCAATGCAGCCCATGCGGCAGCTTATCTTCACAAATAAATAGTCCGGCATCTTCAACTGCAAAAGCTTCTCTTGAACAAAACACACCAAATCCATTTAACAACAGTACGGTTATAAAATATTATTTGCCGGCACAAACAAACAATGCCCAAATTTTGATCAGCGATATCAATGGGCATGTTTTAAAATCAATCAGTATAAAAAATAAAGGTGCAGGGCAGATACTACTTTCTGCAGGCGCTTTATCAGCAGGCAGTTATTTTTATTCATTATTGATTGACGGAAAAAAGATTGATACCAAACAAATGATACTGACAAAATAATGCAGTCGAATAAATATCAAAACAATAAAAAATACTAATTATGAAAATAAAATTTGTCCAATTACTAACTTGTTGCATGCTGTATATTACAGGTGCTTATGCACAAAATACTTTTCCATCAACAGGCAGTGTTGGTATAGGCACCACAACACCTGACGCCTCTTCATTGTTAGAAATTAAATCAACCAAAAAAGGGTTACTTGTTTCAAGGATGACGTTGGTTCAACGCAATGCAATTGCATCACCAGCTACAGGTTTAATGATCTTTCAAACCAACAGCACACCCGGTTTTTATTTTTATAACGGCACGGCATGGACAGCGATCAGCAGCAAAGGCGCCAGTACTGCATTGTCTAATTTAGCAACAACAACTGCAGTTAATCGCAGTCTTATTCCCGGGGTTACAAACTCGGTTGATTTAGGCTCCCCTGCAATTCAATGGAGAAAAGTTTACTCAAGTGGAGATGCTTCTGTACATGGTATTACTGTTGGGCTTGGTGCAGGTGCAATTGCTACGAATACAGTGGCAGGCAATGCAGCACTTTATAACAACACAAGCGGCAGCGATAATACTGCCAACGGTTATTATGCTGCTTTCTCAAATACTACAGGATACAATAATACTTCAAGTGGTTACCAGGCTCTTTATTCGAATACTACCGGAAATAATAATACAGCCAATGGAGGTACGGCACTTTATGCGAATACTTCTGGAACTAATAATACGAGCACCGGCGCTCATGCACTTTTGAATAACACAACAGGGAATTATAATACAGCAGGTGGCTCATATGCACTTTCAAATAATAAAACCGGGTATTATAACACAGCTACAGGGAATGTGTCGCTTACCTCAAATACAACAGGTTATCAAAATACTGGTAACGGTGCCGCAGCACTTTATTCCAATACAACAGGCTCACAAAACACAGCCAGTGGCTTCCAGGCACTTAATTTCAACACATCGGGAAGTTATAATTCGGCTAATGGTTCTCAGGCACTTTATTCAAACACTACAGGGGCTTACAATACCGCCAATGGATACCAGGCACTTTACTCCAACACAGATGGGAATTATAACACAGCAAATGGATACCAGGCACTTAACTATAATACAACCGGTAGTGGAAACACAGCCAATGGAAATCAGGCACTATTCTTTAATACAACAGGCTCTTCAAATACTGCAAATGGATTTAGTGCACTCCTTTACAATACAACCGGTAGTGACAACACCGCCAATGGAGTATCAGCCCTTCAAAACAATACAACCGGCATTAGAAACTCCGTCAATGGAGAGTACGCCCTTCTTCAGAATACAACCGGCAGTGACAACACAGCAGATGGACAGGACGCTCTTCATAACAACCAATCAGGAAATAATAATACGGCCTGCGGAGCCCAGGCGCTTTATTCTTCAACAGGAAACGGTAATACCGCTATAGGATACACGGCTAATGTAGCAGGTGGTGCCAGCAACGCAATGGCACTGGGAAATGGTGCCATTGCAAATGCAGGTAATAAAATAGTATTAGGGAACAGCAGTGTAACTGTTATTAGCGGGCTCGTAGGATGGAGCATTTTTAGTGATGGCAGGTTTAAAAAAAATATTAAAGAAAATGTTCCCGGCCTTGCTTTTATAAATAAGCTAAAACCGGTAACCTATAACCTTGAAATAAAAAAGTTTGACCAGTTTCTTGGTAAAAAAGATAGCCTTATAAACAGCATGGCGAAAGAGTATGCTGTAAGCGAAAAAAAGATGCATACGGGTTTTATTGCACAGGATGTTGAAAAATCAGCACAGCAAATTCATTATGATTTTGATGGTGTAAATCATCCGCAAAATGATAAAGATAATTATTCACTTGTGTATGCAGACTTTGTTCCCTCACTGGTAAAAGCTGTGCAGGAATTATCCAAAATAAACGATGATAAAGATGAAAAAATTGATTCTCTGCAAAAACAAAATGCAGATTTACAAAATCAATTTAACGATTTAAAAGCGCTCGTTCTTTCTATTCAACAAAAACAAAATCAGTGCAGCCCATGTGGTGCCGTTGCCAGCAAAACTATTTCTCAATCCAATATTATTATTACAGACGCTGCATCGTTGCAGCAAAACATCCCTAATCCTTTCTCAAACACCACATCAATTGGCTACATACTTCCGAAAAGATTTACTGCTGCTCAAATTGTTATTACAGATAAGAGTGGTGTTACTTTGAAATCTGTAAACATTTCAGGCAGTGGCAAAGGCAATTTAAGAATTGATGCTTCAACACTTTCTTCAGGAGTTTATCAATATTCATTAGTGGTCGATGGAAAGGTTATTGCAAACAAGCAAATGGTCCTCACAAAATAAAAAGAGACAATTGATAGATATAGATCACTAAAAAGACATTTAAGAAAGCATATAAGAAACACAAAAAAATATTAAGGGCAATATATCGAAATAAGTTATAAAATGAATTGCTCTCTATTGCACAGTAAAAAAAAGGCGGGGGCAGCTCCATTAATAGAGCAAGGAACCGCCTCTTTTTATAACTTTATTATTCTTTTACATAGTTTATTTTACAAACTCAATTTTTATGTTCTTGATTTTTGCTTTTCAGCAATAATAAAAATATCAGCAGTTAATTCTTCTATGCATCATAATTATTTTCCGATACAGAACTTACTGAAGATATAATCGAGCTGATCTTCGTTTGTAATTTGACCGGTTATTTCGCCAAGATAATACAGGCATCTGCGAATATCTAACGCAATTAAATCGCCTGGTATTTTTTCGTCTAAACCATTTTGGATTTCAACGAGCGCTTCATTTACTTTTTGCAAAGCTTCAAAATGCCTTGCATTTGTTATAATTATATTTTCAGTTTCAACATTTCCGTTTACAACTTTTTCAACAAGGGTTTTCTTTAAAATATTTACATGTGTATGCTCTTTTGCTGAAATAAACAGTACATCAATCCCTTCAAATTTTTCAATAATATTATCGGCATTCATTAAGTCCAGTTTATTGCCAACAAGCATAAAATTTTTATTGA
This sequence comes from Parafilimonas sp., assembly GCA_040002335.1. Lineage (GTDB taxonomy): Bacteria > Bacteroidota > Bacteroidia > Chitinophagales > Chitinophagaceae > Parafilimonas. The sequence goes on from JBDUEO010000090.1 coordinate 6,479, forward strand.
ATGATTTCAATTTTTCTTGTTCTGCAATTATGCTTTCAACTGTTTCATGCAAGCAATCAAACAAATAAATAATAATATCTGCAGTGCGCATTTTTTCATAACTTTTTTCAACACCAATACTTTCAATTTCATTTTCACCGGTTCTTATTCCTGCGGTATCAATAAGGCGAAATAAAATTCCTTCAATATTTATTATCTCTTCAACTGTATCGCGTGTTGTACCTGGTATAGCACTTACAATAGCACGGTTTTCATTTAGTAAAGAATTTAATAAAGTGGATTTGCCTGCATTTGGTTTACCAATTATTGCAACCTGTACACCGTTGCGAATTACATTACCGAGCTTGAATGAATGTAATAAATCAGCGGTTATTTTTTCGGCTTCTGTTATTAAATCATATAGTTGAGTTCTGTCTGCAAACTCAACATCTTCCTGCGAAAAATCAAGTTCCAATTCTATTAGTGCAGAAAATTTTAAAAGTTGTTCCCGCAGTTGCTTCAGCACATTTGAAAAACCGCCACGCATATTTTGCAACGCTGTTTTACGGCTTGCATTTGTATTGCTTGCAATAAGATCTGCTACTGCTTCCGCTTGTGTTAAATCTAACTTACCGTTTAAAAATGCACGTTGTGTAAACTCCCCAGGCATTGCAAGCCTTGCACCTTTTTCTATACATACATCTATAATTTTTTGTTGTATAAAAGATGATCCGTGACAGGAAATTTCAACAACATCTTCACCGGTGTAGGAGCGTGGTGCAATAAATAACGACACTACCACTTCATCAATAATATCATCATCATTTTTTAAAATTCCAACATGTAAAGTATGCGATTGTTGTTGTGATAAATCTTTATTAATAAAAATTGAATTGATTATTCCAATTGCTTTATTTCCGCTAATTCGTAGCACGCCAAGCGCACCAACACCCGGTGGTGTTGCAATTGCAATAATGGTATCATTCCAATTGTTTATAGTGTACATATAAGCATTTCGTCAAAAGTAATATCATCTTAGCGTAGTATTATTTTGTTTTTGTTGAAATAAAAAAGCCGCTACTTGCATAACGGCTTTTTTATGCTTTTAAAGTATTTTAAACTTTTCTCCAATGCCCGCGAACCCAATAATCTCCTCTTGCTTCTGTAGCCCAATGGCCGGGAATCCAAACATAACCTTTGCGCGGAGCCATCCAATGTCCGGCTACATGTACGTAGCCACCATTTCTCATCTTCCATTCATCGCCAATCCAAACATAATTTGAATGTGGTGCAACAGTTTGTGTTGTAATAACTTCTGTTGGACGAACTTTAACATAAATGCGTGTTTGCGCATACGTAGTTGAACATACACCCGTAAGAATAAACATTGCAAGCAGGTATTTAAGCAAATGTTTCTTCATAAAATTTAATTTATTTAAAGTGATAAAACAAATGCTATGCTATAAACATAACACTTGTCTTAATTAGAAAATTTATTTAATAGGAAAAAATACGCCAGCCTGTAAACCGAGATTATTAAAATTATTAAACCCATTTCTGTTATAAGAAATCATATTATAGTTTGCGCCAACTTTAAAACCAGATGTACCTCTTGCACAAAAAGGAACAATTATACCGGCACCACCTTGCAACATAAATGCTGCACTGTTATCTGTGCCTCCAAATTCACCAAGATATTGAGTGAAACTTGTAACACCAATACCTGCGCCTGCATTAATATATGGCTGCACCGCAGATTTTTTTCCGCCTAAAGGATAGAACTCTGCTTTTGCAAGTACAGGTAAAACCTGTACTGAATTACTTACTACTGCAGAAGTAGTTTCATTAGCACCTGTTTTATATACATCTCTTGGATATTTCTGATAAAAATCCTGGACACCTAAACCAAGCCCAACTGATAATTTGTTATTTACATTATATAAAATATCTCCTGCCACGCCACGCGGAGAACCATTATTTATAACATTATTTTTAAAACTTCCTAATGGCAACGCATAACTATATTGTATGTCCATTTTTAATTGCCCTCTTTGTGCATTCACTTGCGATGCTAAAAGAATACATAAAACAAAAGGTGCTATTTTTAATGCTTTCATCTTTTTAATTTTTGTTGTTATTAATTGCTTTGTAAATAAGTTGACTGATCAAACAAAGCTTTTATGCTTGGGTCTGCGTTTGTTGCATTGAATATGCCTTCTCCTCTTATTAAACCATTCCATATAACATCAATAGAATTTTTACTGCCTGCATTTTTCAGATCAAGCATATCTATACTCATTGCACCAGCGGTTATTTGGTAAATTCCGTAACTGGATGGAATGTAATAATCGTACCCGCCATAACCCCAATAATATGGATCCCAGTAACCGCCATAATAATCCCAATAATCACTGTTGTCGTAGTAACCTGTAGCGGTATTGTAAATGCGGTTTACATCTACACCAATATTAGGATCGCTTTCTTTACCTACAAGCGTATAACCTCGTTGCTGCATGTACTTGTTTACAGCATCTATATAAGCCTGGTCAGAAGGCGCAAGATCTTTATAAGAACTACCATTATTTAGTACAACAACAGAATCTGAAATGCTGTATGTTTTATAGCTGCTAAAGTTTACAGTAGAATCTTTGTTGGTGACATAAATTCTCGTTTCTTCCTGGTTTAAATTATTAAGTGGCTCCTTTGTGCAGCCAAAAAAAGTTGCAGTGCCTAATGCAAATGCTGCAATTATTACATGTTTGCTTTTCATTATTGTATGTTTTTAAAGTAGAAATAACGTCAAATAGCGTGAAGTAATTTAATAGGTTTATATAATAGAATTGTTTTGATAAAAAAGGTTTAACCCGTTGATTTTTTTTAGATTTTTTTTAATAAAAAAACCGGCTTTAAGCCGGTTAATTGTTAATATAAAATATGTAATATTCTAAGAAGCTGTTTAAAAATAGAATTCAAGAATACCATTATGTGGAAAAGTGGA
>JBDUEO010000091.1:0-9442 GCA_040002335.1 Parafilimonas sp.
TATAATCTCCGCTGAATTTTTTTGTTTCAGCAAGTGTATCAATCGGGTTTATTATCTCATTATTTTTTGCAGTGTCTTCGTTTGAATCGTGCAAAATTTCAGTAAATGAATTTGATGCAGTATTTAATGTGAAGCCATTTCTGCTGTATAGCGATTTATTATTAGCTGAAATTTTTTCTTTCTTTAAAATGAATGTTGGCTCTTCTGTAATTGATACGCTGTGATTGTATGCATCATTTTCATAATTATTTAAAAGCGGAAAATCAGCAAGGAATGTATGTTTATCATTAAGCGCAAATACGGCAAGTTGTATTTTTTTACTTTGTTTTTCGCCAGTAAGTTTTGATGAAAGCGTAGCAAGTAAAAAATCTTTTTCCTTTCTGTGAATTATTCCAGCCGGGTGAATAATAATATCACCGCTTAGTTTTTGCGTCAATCTGTTTAATGAAGAATCAGGAATAAATTCAGTAAATACCGCCTTGTTAATAATAATAGTGTCTGCAAATTGCTGCAGCGACGTATCTGAAATATTAACTGGCAAATGCAGTTCATGAAAAGCTTTCAAAAAATCTTCAGTAGTCATTTTTTCATTTCCGGAATAGTCTGGAGCTGAATTTTTGCAACCCGAAATAACTAATATTATTAATGAAAGCAGTAAAACTTTTCTCATGCCTGTATTCTTTCGCTAAAAATAATTTTTTAATATTTAAAATATAAAACTTATTTTTAGGCTTGTCTAAAAATAAATTACGTGTCACCTAATTATTCTGTAGCTGAAGAAAATTATATTAAGTCAATTTATCATTTGCAGCAGCTAAGTGAATCTGTAAGTACAAATGCACTGGCAGATCATTTAAAATCCAGGCCAGCTTCTATTACTGATATGTTGAAGAAACTGCATGCAAAAGGATTATTAAATTATAATCCGTATAAAGGCTTTCGTTTAAGCCGCGAAGGAAATAAAGTTGCACTTTTAATAATCCGCCGTCACCGGTTATGGGAATTTTTTCTTGTTGATCAATTGCAATTTAATTGGGAAGAAGTGCACGAAGTGGCGGAAGAATTAGAGCACATACGCAGTAAAAAATTAGTTGATAAACTGGATGCTTTTTTGGGTTTTCCAAAGTTCGATCCGCACGGCGATCCCATTCCGGATAACAACGGCAAAATAAGCGCGCAACAACAATTGCCTTTATCCAATTTGCCTTTAAATCAACAGGCTGTAATCACATCTGTACAAAACCAGGCGAGCGAATTACTTTCTTTTTTAAGCAGCCAAAATATAATCATCGGAACCAGGCTTGAAGTAAAGCGAAGGCTTTCGTTTGATAATTCAATAGAAATAAAATTTAAGAATAAACAATCTTTAACCTTAAGCGAACAGGTAGCAAATGCTATACAGGTAAATCCTTTATAAATGATTAATTACGATTCAGAAAATTCTTTAAGCAATGTTCATGAAACGATAGATCCATCCAAACAAAAAGGCTGGAAAAGAATACTGGCTTTTTTAGGGCCTGCATATTTGGTAAGTGTTGGGTATATGGATCCTGGCAATTGGGCAACTGATCTGCAGGGCGGCGCAAAGTTTGGTTATGCACTTATCTGGGTTTTATTAATGAGCAATCTTATGGCGTTGTTGCTTCAATCTTTAAGTGCAAGGTTGGGTATTGTAAGAAGAAAAGATTTAGCACAGGCCAACCGCGAAGTATATCCGCCGGTAACTAATTTTTGCTTGTATATACTTGCAGAAATTGCTATTGCCGCATGCGATCTTGCCGAAGTATTGGGAATGGCTTTAGGTATTGAATTGCTTACAGGTTTGCCACTTATATGGGGCGTTTGTTTTACAGTGCTCGATACCTTTCTGATTTTTTATCTGCAGAAAAAGGGAATGCGTGCCATGGAAGCATTTATTATTGCACTGATAGCAATAATCGGCTTATCATTTTTAATAGAAATTATTATAGCCAGTCCGCCACACGCGCTTGGAATTATTAAAGGCCTGGTGCCAACAGCATTAAATAATGAGCAATTATATATTGCTGTTGGTATAATTGGTGCTACCGTAATGCCGCATAATTTGTACCTGCATTCAGCATTGGTACAAACGCGAAAGATCAGGAATAATGAATTCGGAATAAAGAAGGCAATCAAGTATAATATAATCGACAGCACTATTGCGCTTAATGCCGCCTTTTTTGTAAATGCCGCTATTTTAATTCTGGCTGCTGCAGTATTTTATTACAACGGGCAATCTTCAGTTGCAAAAATTGAAGATGCATATCGTTTATTACAACCTATGTTGGGAACCGCTTTAGCACCTATTTTATTTGCAGTTGCATTAATAGCTGCCGGGCAAAGTTCAACAGTTACAGGCACACTTGCCGGCCAGGTTGTAATGGAAGGTTATTTGCATTTACGCATCAACCCATGGTTAAGAAGATTAATTACACGTTTGCTGGCCATTATTCCTGCTGTAATTGTAATATTAATTTATGGCGAATCAGAAGTAGATGATATGTTGGTTTTTAGCCAGGTTCTGTTAAGCCTTCAACTTGGTTTTGCCATCATTCCTTTAATCCATTTTGTAAGCGATAAAAAAACGATGGGAAATTTTGCGATTAAACTTCCAACAAAAATTTTATCATGGCTTGTTGCAATTATTTTAATTTTTTTAAATGTAAAACTTGTAATGAGTGAAATGACTGATATTTTATCAGAAGATGGGCACATTATTTTAAAGATTACTGTTGTTACTGCTGCGCTTGCATTTGCATGGTTATTTGTTATCATGACTTTTTACCCGCTTTATTTTAAACGAAAAAATAAACCTTCAGATGGCATACATGGTGCCGCGCCGCAATTGCTGAACCTATCTGTAAATCCGTTTAAAAGAATTGCTATTGCGCTCGATTTTAAAATAATGGATGAAAAACTTATTGCGCATGCAATAAACCAGGGTACAAAAGACTCAACATATTTGTTGTTGCATGTTGTAGAAACAGTGGCAGCAACATTCTCGGGCAATGCAACAGACGATGAAGAAACAAGAGAAGATCATGAACGTTTGCAGGTGCTTGCACAACAATTAAAAACTTTAGGTTATAATGCACAAACGCAACTTGGCTACCAACATCGTATAAATGAAATTGTACGCATTGTAAAAGAGTTTCAGGCAGATATTTTAATTATGGGTGCACACCACCACACCGGCATAAAAGATATCGTATATGGCGAAACGGTAAACCAGGTTCGCCATAAAATACCTGTGCCTGTTTTAATTATAAGCTGATGAATTTTTTGGTTACCGGCAATTGTAGTTTGTGGCATCGTTCCTTGCGTCGCAACACTTGTACTACAGATTTTCATGGCAGCTTTTGGCTTAATTTATAAACAGCTCCATTATCTTCAATTATAATAACTTTTTCGCTTTGTAAATGTTCCAGCACTTTCCAAAGTTTTTCTTTTTTAATTGTTTTATGTAATTGTAAAATATTTTGAATAGTCACATCTTCATTATTCAAAATATGCATTACAGATTCTTTAATGCGCACAAATTCTTCTTCTGTTATTGATGCTGATTTTTTCTTTAAACAACTATCGCAAATTCCGCAATCTTCAATTTCAGTATCACCAAAATAATTTCCAATAAACTTACTGCGGCATGCAATTGTTATTTGCAAATAATTCAGCATTGTAGTAGTACGTTTTTCAAAATCGTGTTTGCGCTGCTTATATTTTTCATAGTTTATAACAAGGTATTGTGCAGATGCGCGGTTAGTAATAAAATAAATTTGCGGCGTTTCTTTTTGCGGCTCATATTCAATAATACCAAGCAATTGCAACTGTTGTAGTTTTTGCTTTACTTCTTCAACAGAATTTCTAATTAATTTAGCTATGAGCTTTTCATTTATTGAAACTTTATTATCATAAATACCTTCGTATGTTCTTAATAAAGATTTTATAACAGGTTCTATTTTAGGATGCGCTTTTTCAAATTCAAACAATAATTCTTTTGATGCCGTAAAACATATTTTTGATTGCAGAAAAACAGATTCATTGAAATTTATATAACCTTCCTGTTCCAATGTTTTTAAAGTACTGATGACAGTAAAAACATCAAGCTTAAAATTTTTAATAAATTCATTCAGATTAAAATTATAATAATTGCCTTCGCCATTTCCAACCGGAATTTGCAAATAATCAACCAGCGATTGATAAATATTTTTTATTTCTTTTATTGGCGGAAAGCGAATCTCAGGCAGTTTTTTAAGATCAGCTTCATCATCAACATTGTATAACAAAACTGCATAAGATTTTTTTTCATCTCGGCCTGCGCGGCCAGCTTCCTGGTAATAATTTTCCAAACAATCCGGCACATCATAATGAATTACCGAGCGTACATCAGGTTTATCAATGCCCATTCCAAAAGCATTGGTGCAAACCATTACCCGTATTTTATTATTCAACCAGGCTTCCTGTTTTTTACTACGTTCATCATAACTTAATCCTGCGTGATAAAAATCTGTATTAATATTTTTAAGATGCAACAGATCTGAAATTTTTTTTGCAAGCTTACGGCTTTTGCAATACACAATTGCGCTGCCGGTTACATTGTTTAAAATATCAACAGCTTTATTTATTTTACTATCAACTTTAAAAACAGAATAAGAAAGATTTTTTCGATGAAATGATTGCCGGAAAACGACAGCATCTTTTAATTTCAGCTTATCTTTTATATCATTTAAAACAACCGGCGTTGCAGATGCTGTTAATGCAAGAATTGGCGCATCAATAAAATTTCTTAGTTCAGCAATTTGTAAATAAGATGGCCTGAAATCGTAACCCCATTGCGAAATACAATGCGCTTCATCAACCGCAATTAAATTAATATTTAATGCAGGAAGAAATTCTTTAAACAGCCTGCTTTGCAAACGTTCTGGCGAAACATATAAAAATTTATACCCACCATTTGCAGCATTTTGCAAGGTTTGTTTTACTTCAAAAAATGTTTGCCCGCTGTGCAGCAATAACGCAGGAATATTTTTTTTTTCAAGATTGGCAACCTGGTCTTTCATTAGGGCAATTAGTGGGCTAATAACAAGGCATAAACCATCTTTCATTATTGCCGGAATTTGATAGCATACAGATTTGCCGCCACCGGTTGGCAACAATGCAATAGTATTTTTTCCATCTAAAACAGATTGGATGATTGCTTCTTGCTGTGGCCTGAAAGTTTGATGATTCCAGTATTGTTGAAGTATGTTTAAAGATGAAAGCATTATTGTTGCCTCAAAGGTAATATACAAATTGCGCGATAGAATTATGATACAGTAAAAGCTTTATTTATTGAACATCTTCAAATAAATTAGGCAGCAAAGGTTCAGACAACCTTTTCTTGAATGCCTTTATTATATCAATATCTTTCATGCCGGGCATTACTTCAAACTTGCTGTTAATATCAACTGCAAAAAAGTCTTTTGCTACTGGTTGCTGCATAAATTTTTTTAATTCATCTGCATCATCAGGCGAAATTCCACCTGCTAAAAAAAATGGTTTATTTATTTTAAAGTCTTTTAAAATTTGCCAGTTAAATTTTTTTCCGCTGCCGCCAAATGCAGGTGTTTCTGTGTCAAACATAAACATGTCGGCTGTATCATAATAATCTTTGATCTTCCATTCCACATTATCATCATCTAATAAACGAAAAACTTTTATAACAGTTATATAATTAGAAATTTTTTCGCAATAACGTGGCGATTCGTTGCCATGCAACTGCACTAAATATAAACCGCAATCATCAACGGTTCTTAATAGTTCATCTGCATTTTCATCAACAAAAACACCTACTTTATTTATTTTGCCGCGCATTTTTTTTATGGCTGTTGAAGGCATTGTTTTATGTACATAACGCGGCGAGCGTTTGTAAAAATTAAAGCCGGCAAATTCAATTCCCAGTTCATTTAACTGGCGAACCTGGTTTGCATTCGTAAGTCCGCATACTTTAATTCTCATTTTATTTTTGCTTTAAGCTGTTTCATAAAATCAGCAAAAGCAATCGCAGGTTTGGGCGCTTTCATAAAAGCTTCACCCATTAAAAATCCTTTACAACCCAATGTATGTAAATTAATGATTGTATCAATATCTGAAATACCGCTTTCAGAAATTACAGGTTTGTTTGAAGGTATTATTTGCAGTAAGTTTATTGATGTTTGTGTATCGGTTACAAAGGTTTCAAGGTTGCGATTATTGATGCCGATAATATCAACTTCATCGCAAAAAACATCCAGTTCTTTTTTTGAATGAATTTCTAACAACACTTCTAATTGTAATTCTTTTGCTTTTTGTGCAAGTTGTTTTACTGCTTGCTTTGATAAACATGCAGCAATTAAAAGTATTACATCGGCACCGTATGCTTTTGCTTCATACAACTGAAATTCATCTATCATAAAATCTTTTCTTAATATAGGAATTTCAATTTCACTGCGTGCAATTTTCAGCTCTTCAATATCGCCTCCAAAAAATAGTTTATCAGTTAAAAGTGAAACAGCAGCAGCGCCATGCGCTTCATATTCCGGCACTACTTCAGCTACTTGTATATGTTCATTCAGCCAGCCTTTTGATGGGGATTTTCTTTTAAACTCTGCAATAATATTAGCAGGTTTTGATAGCAATACTTCTTTTAATGATATTGCTTTCCTGTCAAAATCATTGGATATTGATTTGAAAAAATCAATATCCATGATTTGTTTTTTTTGTGCAACTTCTTTTTTCTTTTGTGCAACTATTGTTTCTAAAATATTCATTGCAACGCAATTAATTTTTGCAAAACATTTAATGCTTTACCATTTTCCAAACTATCAACTGCTGCGTTATAAGCATCATCATATTCTTTAAAATTGCCCGTGCATTGTAATGCCATTGCAGCGTTTGCCAGCACTACGGCATTTTGCGACCAGCTTCCTTCGCCCTCAATAATTTTCATAAAAATATTTGCTGCTTCTTCAACACTGTTGCCGCCATAAATACTTTCTGGTTCTACAAAACGCTTTCCTAATTCAATTGGCGTTTTAATTTTTTCGCCTTCATTTGTTATCACTTTTGTATCGTTTGTAAGCGATATTTCATCGTATCCATCAAGGCTGTGAATGATAGTAAATGAACTTGATGTTTGTTGCAATAGATAATTATAAATTCTTGCCATTTCCAAATTATACACGCCAACCAATTGGAATGACGGCGATGCAGGATTTACCATTGGCCCAAGCATATTGAAGAAAGTTCTTATGCCAAGATTTTTGCGAATTGGCCCAACTGTTTTTAGCGCAGGATGAAACAATGGCGCATGCATAAAACAGATATTTGCTTCTTCTATTTCTTTATTTAATTTTTCATTATCACTTTTAAATTTATAACCGAGCTGTTCCATAACATTTGAAGATCCACTTATAGTTGATGCGCCATAATTGCCATGTTTTGCAACTTTTTGCCCTGCACCTGCAACAATAAAACAAGCAAGCGTTGAAATATTAAATGTATTTTTTCCATCGCCGCCTGTGCCAACAATATCAATAGTTTTATGCCCGTTCAAATCAACTTTCACACAAAGTTCAAGTAATGCATCACGAAAACCCTGCAGTTCATTAATGGTAATGCTCCTCATTAAAAACACGGTAATAAAAGCCGTTACTTCTGCATCGTTATACATGCTTTTGGAAATATTAATTAATATTTCTTTAGCTTGGTCGTATGAAAGTGTTTTATGCTCAAATAAATAATTCAAGATTTTTTTCATGATTTTTTTTATGATTCCTTACAATTTTAATTTTGGTTACTATTGCTTTAACCAGTTGCGCATTATTTTTTCTCCATCCGGCGTTAATACACTTTCAGGATGAAATTGCACGCCCTGAACATTGAAAGTTTTATGTTGTAAACCCATAATAAAACCATTTTCATCTTCTGCGGTTATTTCTAATTCATCAGGAAAATTTTCTTTGCTAACGATCCATGAATGATAACGCCCCACTTCAAATGTTTCTGGCAAACCGTTAAACAGTTGACTATTGACTGCTGAATTTTTACTTTCAACTTTTCTTACGGGCGTTGCTACGCCATGAAATACTGTTGATAAATTAGTAAGTGTTGCGCCAAATGCTTCGCCAATTGCCTGGTGGCCCAAACAAACGCCAAGTATAGGTTTTGTTGATGCATACTCTTTTATTAATGGCAATAATAATCCTGCTTCTGATGGAATGCCGGGGCCGGGTGATAAAATAATTTTATCGTACTCTTTTATTTTTTCCAATGCAATTTTATCGTTGCGAAATACATCTACCTTTTCATGCGTTATTTTTTCAACCAAATGCACAAGGTTATATGTGAATGAATCGTAGTTATCAAAAATCAAAATCTTCATTTGTATAAAAAGTCCATTGTCCATGAACCATGGTCTATCGTCATTAAATTTCTTCTGCTATTTCAATTGCTTTTTTAAGTGCACCTAATTTATTATTTACTTCCTGCAATTCGTTTTGTGGTTGCGACGCTGCTACCACACCGGCACCAGCCTGGTAATGCAGCGTATTTTCTTTGCTTAAAAATGTGCGTATCATAATGGCTGTATTACAACTTCCATCAAAACCAATAAACCCTATACAACCTGCATAATAACCGCGTGGTGTATGCTCGTATTCATCAATCAATTGCATGGCTTTAAATTTTGGCGCGCCGCTTAAAGTGCCTTGCGGAAAAGTAAGTGCCAGCAACTGAAAAGGATTTGCATTTTCACGAATATTGCCAACCACTTCGCTTACCAAATGAATAACATGCGAGTAATAATGCACCTGCCTGAAATGATTTACTGTAACTGCATCACAGCAGCGGCTAAGATCATTTCTTGCAAGATCTACCAGCATTATATGTTCGGCATTTTCTTTTTCATCACTCAACAATTCTTTTGTAAGCGCGGCATCTTTTTCATCATCTCCGGTTCGTTTAAATGTTCCTGCAATCGGGTGCACAATTGCTTTTCCGTTTTTAATAATGAGTTGTGATTCCGGGCTTGAACCCATTAGCTTATAATCGCCATAATCAAAATAAAATAAATAGGGCGATGGGTTTATGCTGCGCAATGCACGATACACATTAAACTCGTCGCCGGTGAATTTTTGCTGGAACCTTCTGCTTAAAACAATTTGAAAAACATCGCCGCGTAAACAACTTTGAATTCCTTTTTGTACAGTTTCTTTATACACTTCATCGGTTATGTTTGCCGTTTCGTGCTGTTGTATTTTAAATGGAAACACAGGCACATCTTTACTCTTTATCAGTGATTCAATAATTTCAAATTCGCTTTGTAAACCATGTATCACATTTTCGCATAAAAACATTTCATCTTTAAAATGATTTATAGCAATTACATATTGATAAAGCCTGT
>JBDUEO010000092.1:0-9358 GCA_040002335.1 Parafilimonas sp.
GCAAAACCCGCTAAAAACCGGCCTTGTTTTTTTTTCGCTCCTAATGTTGCGAGAATGTCTTTTGTTCTTGTAAGCTGTAGCGAAAAATCGGTTTTATCTTTCTTTATTTTTTCAGAAGATATCTCTAACGGTTTATAATCTGCAACTGCAGCAGCCATTATTTCAATATCCATTTCGTTATCCAATGTTAAGCAGGCATTATACATTTCCTCTGCGGTTTCAACCTTAATAATTTTAATACCTTTGTATGTTTTTATGTGGTGAACGGGGCCACTTACAATTGCTACTTCAGCACCATTTTCATACAAAGCCTCAGCAAGCGCATAACCCATTTTACCTGATGAATGATTGCCAATAAAACGTACCGGATCGAGTGGTTCGTATGTTGGGCCGGCAGTTACAAGCGCTTTTTTACCTTTTAATGCAGTTTTTCTAAAAAAATTTTCATACAAAAAAGAAACAATAGTTTCCGGTTCGGCCATTCTGCCTTCACCGGTTAATCCGCTGGCGAGTTCGCCGGTTTCTACATTAATTAAATTATTTCCGTAGTTTTTTAATATTGAAATATTTTTTTTGGTTGATGGATGACGCCACATGTCTTCATCCATCGCCGGTGCAATTACAACAGGGCATGTTGCAGAAAGATATACTGCAAGTAACAAATTATCGCACTGGCCATGCGCCATTTTTGCAAGCGTATTACAACTTAAAGGCGCAATCAGCAAAACATCTGCCCAACGCCCAAGCATTACATGATTTGCCCAACTGTTTTCTTCAGCAACATTAACCAGTACTTTATTATTTGTGAGTGTTGAAAGTACAAGCGGAGAAACAAAATCTTTTGCGGAAGGCGTTATAATTACTTTTACTTCTGCGCCTTCTTTTACAAGCAATCGTGCCAGCAAAATAGATTTATATGCGGCAATACTTGCGGTTATTCCAAGTAAGATTTTCTTTTCTTTAAACATGCGCTTAGATAAAAAATCCCTCCCGAAAAAATCGGGAAGGATTAAAAATACAATTTACAACAGACTAACGGAAAAGATCATCATCATTCATTCTGTAATAGATCTTTTCTTCAAGAAATTCCTGTGTTGCAAGAATAGCTGGATTAGGCATTTTTTCATAAGCCTTCGAAATTTCTATCTGTTCTTTATTTTCATGAATTTCTTCAAGGCTATCTGTATGGCTTGCAAATTCTTCCAGTTTATTATGCAATTCTTCTTTTATTGCGATGTTTATCTGGTTTGCCCTTTTGCCAATAATAGCAATTGACTCATACAGGTTTCCTGTTTTTGATTTAATATCAATCAGGTTTTTTGTTTCAATTGTGTTCAGCGTATTAGCGCTGAGTTGTCGCCTTAATTTGCTCATTATTTTGTGTTTGAAGTTTTTTTAAATTATTCTGTGCCTGTGTTTTATAGCTATCCGCATCTGCAAGCAATTTACTGCCTGGGAAGCGTTGTTCAAAATCATTTACGTCATTAACCACTTTCTCAAACCTTTCTTCCTGTTTATCGGGTATACTTAATTCAGCATATTTGTAATAAGATTTGATTGAGTTTAGCGCATAAGAATCGCTGTTATCTGAATCAGGAAAATCATCAATTAAAACGGAGAAAGCAACGCCAGCCGATTTATAAAATCCTAAATTGTAATACAACTGCGCATTATTAAATTCTTTTAACTCAAGCTTTTTTCTGCAGATATCAATTATATCATTAGCATCGCTAATTCTTTTTGAATCAGGATGTGTATTGATAAATGCCTGCAGCAATGCAATTGTTTTTACAGTGTTGGTTTGATCAAGATCAACCTTTGGCGATTGTTTATAATACGACATACAGCGCATAAATTCTGTTTCTTCAACTTTAGCGCTGTTTGGAAAATTTTCGCCATAAGTTTTAAAAAGGTTTTCTGCATTATCATAATCTTTCAGATAATACGAGGTGTATGCGTATTTATAATAAATATCTTCAAACCTTGGATCGCCTTTATATAATGGCAAAAGTTCTGTATAAAGCTGTTGCGCTTTATCATAATCTTTAGTTGCGTAATACTGTTCTGCCATCTTTAATTTATATTCTTTATCCTTACTTTTCAGCACATGCCCAAACTTGGAAGTGCAGGAAGAAAGTAATAAAAAACTCAACAAAATCCCGGGTAAAAATTTCATAAAACGTGCAAAGATAATTTATTCGGGCAAATTAGCTATACAAGCATCAGTAATTACAGTTCACGAGTTAATAAAAACAAAAATCTGCTATAAAACCATCAATCAAATATTCATAAATAAACGCTTGTACTTTCCTAATGTCGAACTTTGCATAAATTGTTTTTGATGAAGCAACTTGCAGGCTTAATAATTTTATTACATATTTCCATTTTTTCTCTTCAGGCTCAAACCAATACAGATGCGCAAACTATTTTAGATAAAGCTGCCGCAAAAGTTCAGGCTTCAAAAGGTATAAACGTTAGTTTCTTGTTAACGCAAAAAGATAAGTTTGGGCATGTACTATCTTCTTCAAAAGGAATATTAAAAATTAAAGGCGATCAATATTATATAAAACAGGATGGCAACGAAATATTTAGCAATGGAAAACAGGTTTGGAATTATGATGGACAAAATGAAGTAACTGTTGCAAAAGTTGATATTGATGATGATGATGTATTATCGCCTGAAAAAATAATAACGGGTTTCGACAAAAAAGATTTCGATATACAATTAATTTCATCATCGCTGAATTACCAGGTGCAGTTAACGCCTGTTGACAAAAGAAAAAATTTTAAACAGGTAATTCTTTATATAAGTAAATCAACCAATCTTATAACGAAAGCGGTTATTACAGATAAAACAAATGCTTTTATAGAAATAAGTTTTAGAAATATTTCTTTAAATAATTCTTTTGCTGACAGTCAGTTTATTTTTGATGCCGCAAAACATCCCGGTGTAGAAACAGTAAATCAATAAACCAAATTTTCCTTTCCAAATTTTTTCTCAGCTTTGCCCAATGCAGCAAAAAATAATTATTGCAATTGATGGTTATTCTTCATGCGGAAAAAGTACGCTGGCAAAACAGTTGGCAAAAGAATTACATTATATATATGCTGATAGTGGCGCCATGTACCGCGCAATAACACTTTATTTTTTGCGTAATTCAATTCATTTATCAAATCACAGTCAAATAAAAGAAACATTAAACAATATTCATCTTTCTTTTGAATTTGATGTTGATGCGGGAAAAAGCCATATATTTTTAAATGATGAAAATGTTGAGTTAGCCATTCGCGAAATGATCATTAACCAAAAAGTAAGCGAGGTTGCCGCTATAAAAGAAATAAGAGAATTTGCTGTGCAACAACAACAACACATTGGAAAAAACAAAGGCGTAGTAATGGATGGAAGAGATATTGGTACAACGGTTTTTCCGCAGGCAGCACTAAAAATTTTTATGATCGCCGATATTAAAGTGCGGGTTGAAAGAAGGTTTAAAGAACTGTCTGAAAAAAACCCGGATATTACAATTGAAGAGGTAAAACAAAACCTTGAAATGCGCGATTATATTGATAGTAACCGCGAAATAAGCCCCTTGAGAAAAGCAACAGATTCCATTATTTTAGATAATACAAATCTTACAATGGCGCAGCAATTGAAATTAGCTTTGCAATGGGCAAATGAAAAAATATCATCATCAAAAAAAAATATTGATTAAAAGAAACGGGCGCAGTTTATATGCATGAAATAGAACCATTTTATAACTGGAGGCATTTATATGTTTCAGAAGAAGATGAAAAATCTCCATTTTTTGGGCGCGTGTACAGCGAGTTTGAATACACACAGGCAGTTTATAATTATTACATTCATCCGCAATGGGATGAATTTGGAAGCAGAACACTTTATTTAAAAATAATTTATGCAGATTATGAGCTTGGTTATGCCATTATTGAAATGATTGGTGAATGGAATGATGCCATTGAAAATGATATCATGACTTTAAAAAGAGATTTGATTGATGTAATGATGGGCAATGGCATAAATAAATTTATTTTAATTACTGAAAATGTACTCAACTTTCATAGCGGCGACAGAGATTATTACCAGGAATGGTTTGAAGAAAATGAAGAATCGCACGGATGGGTTATTGCATTGAATATGAGTGATGCTGCTCAATATGATTTTCACCGTAAAAAACTAGATCGTTTTATTGAATTGATGCATTTGCCCGACTGGCGTATTTATAAGCCTTATCATCTTTTTAGAAAAATTGAAAGTGCTGTTAACAGTCGTCTTGATTAACTGAAAAAAGCTGTATAAAATATTATATAAGCACTTACACATTTTATATAACCACTTACACATTAGCATTTCTTTTTGAATTAAAGTGTAATTTGTACACATACAAGCTGTACATTTGCAGCGCCAAATCGAAACGATCATTCCATTAATGGCAAATTGCATTTAAAAAATGCTTTTCTCATCTATCTTTTGCCTGCTATATCTGAAAGATTTTTTATTGATTAAAAAGAACAATTATGAAACAGGAATTAAACAATTCTAAAGTTTATCTTGACAAAGAGGAATTAAACACACTCGTATCAGAAGTGAAAGAAACAGTAGCAGCTAATATTGACCTACAAAAGGAAAATGAAAACAAAAATATATTCAGCGCTGCTGATCTCTGGAATATTCACAGAATGAAAACGAAAAATAAAAGACGGTCAACACTTTGGAACTAAGAAAAAGAGGCGGTTAATTACCGCCTTTTTTATTTTAATTAACTGACTGAATTTTACCTTGCACAATACGTATAAAATATATTTTTTTGTTTTCCAGGTAATCAGGAACAAAAGAAGTTTGAGAAAGCCTTATTGGTTCAAAATTATAATTGTTAGAAATTGTATAAGCAGTATCTGAAACATCGTTTATAAAATTATCAGGGTTTTGAAGCAATAGTTTTGTGAAATGATACATTGTCTCATATCCTTTTAAAACCATATCGCTTGGCCTTGAATTATATGTTTGTTTATATTCATCAGCAATAGTTTCAACGTTGCTGCTGTCTGAAAAGTAATTGTAAGGCGTTGTCATCACAATTTGTATATTTTCAGCATCGCTGCCCGTAGTTCCGGTCATACCATTCCATGTTGGCATTCCAATTAAAACAGTTGAATAAGTTTGGCCGTTATCATTTAAAGTTTTGATGAGTGATTGTCCAAAATTTTCATACAAACTTCCGCAGAGAACTACGTTTTGCGAAGTGCTGTCTAAATGTTTTAAAACATCATTATCAGAAAAATCATCGCTTAAAATAATAGTTGAAAAATTTACTAAGCGGTTTGTATTCATCTTTTGTAATTCCTGTGTTATTGCATTTTCTAAAAAACCTTTGCGCGTAAACAATGTTATTTTTTTGCTTTTATAGTATTTTAAAAGATAATCATACACAGCATCAATATGCGTTTGCCATGTTGAGTTTATTATAACAAAAAAAGGATTGCTGTTTAAATATGTATCGTTTGGAAAAGTTGCGGAGATAACGGGTATGCTGTTCTTTGCAGAAAAATCTGAAATTGCCTGTTGCTCCATTGAAGTTGATATAGATGCAATAATTAATGAAAAATTCATTGGCTGCATTGCGGTTGTTAATTGCTGCATTGTTTGATTTTGCTTATGCGTATCATAAATCCAAACTTCAATATTTGCATTTTCTTTTTGCAAAGAATCTATAGCCATCATTACGCCGCTATAAAAATCAAGCCCCGATAAAAAGTATTGTGAAATTCTTGAATCGCTTAAATTATAATTGTTTCCTGTAAATGCAGAATCGAGATTTAAGGGAACCAAAACTGCTATGCGCACCGGCGCTTGAATAGTGTCGGCAGCTTTTACATTTATAAAACCGACAATAAAAAAGCAAATAAAAAAAAGTTTTCTAATAGCTGGATGCATATAATTATTGTGGCAAAAGTTAATACCTATTCCCATTCAATTGTTGATGGCGGTTTACTGCTTATGTCATATACAACGCGGTTTATTCCGCGAATATTATTTATAATTTCACTTGATACATGCGCAAGAAATTCGTAAGGCAAATGCGCCCAATCGGCTGTCATTCCATCTACAGAAGTTACCGCACGCAGTGCAACAGTATATTCATAAGTACGTTCATCGCCCATAACACCAACACTTTTTACGGGTAATAAAATAGCGGCTGCCTGCCAAACTTTATTGTATAAGCCATGCTCTTTTAACGAACTTATAAAAATATCATCAGCCTGTTGAAGCAACTTTACTTTTTCTTCTGTTACATCACTCAATATTCTAATGGCTAAACCGGGACCAGGAAAAGGATGACGATTAACCATACTTTCAGGAATATTCAACTCCAATCCTACTTTTCTTACTTCATCTTTAAATAAAAAACGTAAAGGCTCAACTAATGAAAGATGCATTTTTTCAGGAAGACCGCCCACATTATGATGTGATTTTATCGTTTGAGAAGGGCCGTGCACACTTACACTTTCAATTACATCAGGATAAATAGTTCCCTGGCCTAAAAACTTTGCTTCTTTTATTTTTAAAGCTTCATCCTGAAAAACATCAATAAATAATTTGCCAATTATTTTTCTTTTTTCTTCGGGATCTGTTTTACCTTTTAAACCAGCATAAAAAGTTTCTGCAGCGTTAATGCCCGTAACATTCAATCCTAAAGTTTTATAAGTATCAAGAACAGATTGAAATTCATCTTTACGCAACACGCCATTATCAACAAAAATTCCATGCAAATTTTCGCCAATTGCTTTGCTGATAAGCGTTGCAGCAACCGTACTATCAACGCCGCCGCTTAAAGCCATAATTACATGTGCGTTGCCAATTTGATTTTTTAAAGCTTCAATAGTTTCATGCACGAAAGATGCCGGCGTCCAATTTTGATGGCATCCGCAAATATTTACCAAAAAGTTTTTTATAATTCTTTTCCCTTCGGTTGAATGATATACTTCAGGATGAAATTGCAAACCATATAATGGCAAATCTGTTGACTGTTGACCTTTAACCGTTGACCGCTTAAATGCTGCAACCGGAATACTTGCTGTAGTTGCTAACAAATCAAATGCTTCAGGCAATTGCGTTATTGTATCGCTGTGGCTCATCCAAACCTGTGAATCATCTGCAACATCTGCAAATAAAATATCATCAAGTTGCTTATGCAATTTCGCCCTTCCATATTCGCGCTTATTCGATTTTTCCACCTTGCCACCAAATTCTTTTACGGCAAGCTGTGCGCCATAACAAACGCCCAATACAGGTATTTCTTTTATGAATGATGGAATATTTACAACTGGCGAATTAGCATCATTCACACTAAAAGGTGATCCGCTTAAAATAATTCCTTTGATAGTTTTATCAATTTCAAAAGGTTTATTAAAGGGAATTATTTCGCAATAAACATTTGCTTCTCTTACAGCGCGGGCAATTAATTGTGTGTACTGGCTTCCGAAATCAAGAATAAGTATTTTCTCTGTCATAAAAGATTTGCGAAGTTAAATGTTTTACACGATGGACAAATTCACATCAAACTATAATAATAGTAAACAGATTGATAATAAATTTTTATCAATTAATTTTATCAATAAAAAAAGTTATGAAAATATTCTTAAGCGCCTTTCTTGTTGTTGCGGTATTTACTTCGTGCTTTAATCCATTAAAGAAAACTGTGAACGGCAGCGGCACTATAAACAGCACGCAAAGAAGCTTATCATCTTTTACAGAAATAAAATGTGCAGGCAGTTATACTGTTCAGCTTACACAAGGCAGCCCTGCATCTGTAAAAATTGAAACAGATGATAATTTGCTGCCTTATATTGTAACAGATGTTAGCGGCAATCAGTTGAATATTCATACAAAAGACGATGTAAACCTAAGGCCATCTGATAAAATAAAACTAACTATTATAACAGATAAAATTGAATCGTTTACATTAAGCGGAAGCGGCGATGTTTCAACCACTAATAAACTTACCGGCGGTGATCATCTTGATCTTTCAATTTCCGGAAGTGGCAACATGCATTTTGATGTAAACACGCCAACTGTACATTCAAATATTTCCGGCACCGGCGATATTTATTTAACAGGTGAAACAAAAGATTCTAAAATAGATATTGCTGGCAATGGAACTTACCATGCTGAAGATTTAAAAGCTGAAAATGCAACAGTTAAAATTGCAGGTTCCGGCGATGCGAAGTTATTTGCCGACAGCACGCTTGATATAAATATTGCCGGCGTAGGAAATGTTTATTACAAAGGCAATCCTTCCATTACACAAAATATTGCGGGCTCAGGAAAAATTCAAAAGATGGAGTAATGCATTAGTTTAATTCAAATTATAATAAGCGTTTCATAAGTTATTCTCACAAAATGGTTCGCATTTAGAGCGCCTTTTTACCAAAAAACTTTTTGCAATAACAAAGAAAAACATACATCAAAAAAATTACATGTTTATGTTTAAACTTATTATCTTTATCATGTTTTTTAAGGGTTTAGGGTTGAAAAAACCCCGCTTAGTCTTAGGCGGGGTTTTTTTTCTTGCCCTTCTCTCTTGGAGAAGGGTTGGGATGAGGTTTTATATTATTCAATCACCATTACCCATTTTCCTTTTACACCGCCACTGATTGTATGATTATACATTGCTTCGCAATAAATTCCCGGCCAATAATATTTGCCAAGATAAGCCGCGTTCAATTGCACATAATAGGTTTTGCTTTCATATGGTTTCAGATCAAAATAATAATACACACGGTCATCACGAATGTCCATATAATCGCTTGGCGATGATTCAAAACTTCCTTCACTATTATATAATCTTGTATTTAAAATTTCCCAGCCGCTCGGAAAAATTTCACTCAAAGCCATATTGGTATAAGCGTCTCTCCTGCCAGGATTTGTAACAACAACCTTCGCAACAAAATCAGTTCCCTGTTTTATAGAATCAATATTAATTGTTGTATTATTTGTATTAATGAAACTTACATTAACCTTTAAAATATTTGGATCATTTGTTACAGAAATATTTTCACCACTAACAGGTTTGCCTTCATTAATTACACGCACAAATAAAACATTGTTGCCTTTGTTTTGCAATTGAACATTTGCTTTTCCGTTTTGCCACTGCAAAGCATTTTGCGCAACAACAGACGAAGAATTAATATTGATATTTTGATTGCCCGATTTTATAACTGCATTAATCTTTTGGTTCGATGGATTATTTCCCGCAAATTCTGAAATGGCAATTAAACTGTAAGCTGTTGTTTGCGTGCTGTACCAATTGTCCTGTGATAATTTTGCGGCAACTGTTTTCAC
>JBDUEO010000093.1:0-9342 GCA_040002335.1 Parafilimonas sp.
TATTGCTGCAATAAATGAGTTTATTTGCACTGCATAAAATATGGCAAATTCAATACTACGAATAGGAACAAGAGACAGCCCGCTGGCTGTTTGGCAGGCAACACAAGTGCAACAACTTTTGCATAAAGCCGACATAGAATCTCAATTAATATATATTAAAAGTGAAGGTGATACTAATACTATTACGCCTTTGTATGCATTAGGTGTTCAGGGAATTTTTACAAAAACTTTAGATGCTGCTCTATTAAATAACCGCATTGATATTGCGGTACATTCCTTAAAAGACGTACCTGTACAAATGGCTGAAGGAATTATACAGGCAGCCGTTTTAAAACGCGGTTCTTATAAAGATATTTTTGTTTATAAAGATGAAAATGATTTAAAAAAATTAGGCTTCATAAATAATAAATGGTGTTCAGTTAATGAAGATCAATTCACGATTGCGACCAGCAGTATCAGGCGCATTGCACAATGGTTACATCGTTACCCAAATTCTATAATTGAAAACTTAAGAGGTAATGTAAATACACGTTTAAAAAAACTGTACACACACAATTGGACTGGTGCCATTTTCGCTGCTGCCGGTTTAGAAAGAATTAATTTAAGACCTGAAAGTACTGTTGATTTAGACTGGATGCTACCTGCGCCGGCACAAGGTGCGATTGCAATTGTTTGCAGAAGTGAAGATGAAAACACTTTTGGCAATTGCAGGCGCTTTAATGATAATGAAACTGCTTTCTGTGTAAAAATTGAAAGAGATTTTTTGAAAGCATTAATGGGCGGATGCTCAACGCCGATAAGCGCTTTGGCTGTTATAAAAAATAATTGTATGCATTTTAACGGTAGCATTTTATCAGTTGATGGGAGAGAAAAAATTGAAATAGAAAAGACCGTTGATATAAATGAAGCGGCAAATGTTGGATTCGATGCCGGTGAAGGAATTTTATCAAAAGGCGCAGGAAAAATCATCGAGCAAATACGAAATGCGTCAAAATAAACCAGCCATATTAATTACAGCAGAAGTTGATGAACTGTTATTGAAGCAAATAATTTCAAAAGAAATTAATGCAGACGTAATTCCATTTATTAAAACAGAAATCAATCAAACAAAAAAAACTCAGCAGCAGATTGAAAATGTAATAACGCTGAATGCAACTGTAATTTTTACAAGTAAAAATGCTATTGAAGCTGTTAGTGAATACTTACAAAATAAAAAACCAAACTGGAAAATTTATTGCATTGGAAATACAACAAGAATTTTGGTTGAAAAATATTTTGGCAAAGAATCCATTGCATCAATTGCTGATGATGCAACTGCATTAGCCAAAAAAACTATTGCAGATGATCTAACAAAAGAAGTATATTTATTTTGCGGCGATAAGCGAAGAGATGAATTGCCGGAATTGCTTCTTCAAAATAATATTTCAGTAAATGAAATTGAAGTATATACCACAACAATTCTTCATCATACAATTGAAAAAGGTTATGGTGGAATTTTATTTTTTAGTCCGAGTGCAGTTGAAGGGTTTTTTAAGAATAATAAAGTAAATGAAAATACTATTTTGTTTGCAATTGGAACCACAACCGCAAATGAAATAAAAAGATTTTCGAAGAATAAAATTATTGTTAGTAATAAAGCAGATAAGAAGAATCTTATTGAGAAAGTGATTGAATATTTTCAGTGTTGAGATTTACACTTTTACGGAAATGATCTATATCTTTTTTGATTGCTTATATCCATTTTTCAATAACCATTGCAAAATTTTTTCCCGCTGATCGCCCTGTATAATTATTTCTGCATCTTTTGCGCTGCCACCTGTTCCACAAAAGTTTTTAAGTTTTTTGCCGAGGTTTTCCAGGTCATTTTCCGTTCCAACAAAACCTACAACTATACTTACAGCTTTGCCTGCACGATGTTTTGTTTCTAAACGAATTTTTAATTTTTGTTGAGCTGCAGGTAAAGTTTCGCGATTATCATTTTGTTCAGGCTGAAAAGAAAAATTTGGATCGGTGCTGTAAACAAATCCTCTGGTATCAGGTTTATTTTTTTTACTCATTGTTTACAATTATAGAGTATCTCCCTCTCCACCTATGGAGAGGGTTGGGGTGAGGACAGCTTTTAAACTTAGATCAACACTTTGCGCCTGGTGAATTAAACCGCCAACGCTAATATAATCAACGCCTGTTTTAGCATACGATTGAATATTATCCAAATTAATTCCGCCGCTTGCTTCGGTTTCAAAATCATTTTTAATTATTTGCAATGCTTCAGTTATTTGTTGCGGCGAAAAATTATCCAGCATAATTCTGAACACTTTTCCTTTTGCAACAGCACAAACTTTTTTTACATCATCAATATTTCTTGTTTCCACTTCAATTTTAAGTTCAGATTTTTTTGCTTGCACATATTGCCAGGCTTTATCAATTGCCTTTTCTATTCCACCGCAATAATCAATGTGATTATCTTTCAGCATAATCATATCAAACAAACCAAAACGATGATTAACGCCGCCGCCAATTTTCACAGCTTCTTTTTCAAGCAAACGAAAATTAGGCGTTGTTTTTCTTGTGTCCAATAACTTTGTTTTATAACCTTTTAATTTTTTTGTGTATTGATGTGTAAGTGTTGCAATGCCGCTCATTCTTTGCATGCAATTCAACACAAGCCTTTCGCATTTTAATATGGTTTGAATATGCGCTTGCACTTCAAAAGCGGTTTCACCGTTAAGCATTTCATCACCATCTTTTTTAAATGCATTAAACACATTTTCTTCTTCAACAAATTCAAATATTTTTTTTGCTACATCAACGCCTGCTAAAATTCCATCTTGCTTTATTTTTAAAAAAGCTTTGCCTTTTTGTGTTGATGGAATACAGCTTAATGTTGAATGATCGCCATCGCCAACATCTTCTGCAAATGCCTCTTTAATTAAATGATATAATTGTTGATTGAAGTTTTGCATTGAAATAATTATTCCGAAATAATAATTGGTCTAACAGACATTTGATCGTTGCTGAGGTAATTTTTTATTTTTCCCGTCAGCTTAGTTAATTCTGTGTAGCGATTTATTGTAGCTGTTAAAACAAAAACCGTTATTGTATATTTTAAGAAATTTTGCTGATGCTGCAGGTTTTTATCATACGTTAAAAATACATCAAAAGAATTGTCAACCATTAATTGCAATAACTCCCCGTTTCTAATACCATTCCATTGCATATCGGGAACAGTAAAAATTTTATGTTCAGGGAAATCTTGTTTAAGTCTTTTCGGTAAATTTTCGTCAAGCAACAGTCGCATACAATTCAGCAACATTTTCAGAAGTCAGGAGTTTGTTGGCCATATTTAACAAAGCAATTGCCTGCTCTTTTGATACCGTAGGGAAATCATCTAAGAATTCGTCAAGTGAAACACCTGCTTCTAAATGATCAAACAGGCTTTCAACCGGAACTCTTGTTCCTTTAAAAACCGGCTGACCACCTAAAATATCTTTATCAATTGTTATGATTTGCTCAACATTCATAAAAGCAAATTTAAAGAAATTGTATGTAGTGAAGTTTTAAAACTCTAACAGGATAATTAGATTTTGTGCAAGCGTTTATTTAATTAAATGATGTAATTGTTGGTTGAAGTTTTGCATTGAAATAAATTAATTATTTATAAAGCGATCAAAAGACTTCCAATATTTATCTTTATAAATATCATAATTTATGGCAATTTTATTTGCATATTTCAACTGTATTTGATGCAAAACTGACGAAGGTTTTCTAAAATCTTTACAGGCAAAATATATTTCTCTTGTACTATTTGCAGTTTCTCTGCCTACATTTAAATAGCCATCCAGATCTCTGAGGTTTTCAAGAATTTTGTTTTCTATTTCGTTTAATAGTTCAGAAGTTGGCTGATCCGGCATTCCATTGTTGTTTTCTCCACTATATTTTATTTCTACGCTTAAAATCCATGGATGAGATGCCTTGCTGTCCCATTCCAATAAATCAGTATTCACAACTGCAATAAGTGCAGTACCATTTTGCAATTCTGCTTCAAGTATTGAATAATTGTCGTTATCAGTATTATGCCTTATGCCTTCATATTTTTCGATAAATTCTTTTTCACGCCAGTTTAAAAATTCTTTCAATTTTTCAATTGGAATTATTTGTTCTTCAGCGCCTTCTTTACCTGCAATTTTTAAATTATCAATTGATGTTATAAAATTCAATTCGCCAAGGAAGTTGTCTAGAAAAATATAAATACCATTTGTGATGGTTGATTTGTTTTCTTCATTATAATCATTATGGATA
Source organism: Parafilimonas sp. (assembly GCA_040002335.1). Taxonomy (GTDB): domain Bacteria; phylum Bacteroidota; class Bacteroidia; order Chitinophagales; family Chitinophagaceae; genus Parafilimonas. The sequence continues at coordinate 4,300 of JBDUEO010000093.1, forward strand.
ATTGTTATATCAATTTCGTCGGGAAAGTTATTGTCTTGTTTAAAACAGAAATGCATATTGTCTTTGCTGAAACTGTGTCCTGCCATATTAATTTGAATATTTTTAATTTCTGCAGGAGGCTTTAACGCAGTAAATAACCAATGATTTATTTCAGGAGCCGATTTAATGAGTTCTTCAACAAAAACTATATTCTTAATTATTCCATCAGGAGTTAAAATTAATTCTACTGTATCTTGATTTACCATTCCGGTTAAATAAAAAATACCCTCTTTAAGTTCGTTTAGTTTAGGAGAAAGTTTATTGAAAAAATTCTGTTCAATATTATTCTTCTGCTTTATAACTGTATAAAATTCTTTTTCATTTTTTTGAAACCAGGACCAGAAATCTTCATAAGATTTTATCGCTTCATCTTTCTTATTAAATATATTTTTTAAAAAGCTCATAAATTAATCATTGATAAAATTTGCCCGTGAGAATTTCTATAACTCAAGAGAGTCTATGAAGATATCGGGGTTATAATGAAACAACGAAGATGCCATGAAATACTACAGCCGATTATCAAAAAAATTCTTCCATTTATTTCTTGTGAAATTTTCCTGCCATGCAAGCATGCCACCGGTTAAATTTTTTGGATTTTTGAAACCCATTTGTTCTAATATCATTGCGGCCTGTCCGCTGCGGTTTCCACTTCTGCAATACAACACAATTTCATCATCTTTCCAATCATCAATAGCATCAGTTTGCATGTTGCGGATTTCGCCAAGAGGCAATAGGGTTCCGCCAATATTGAAGTCTGCATTTTCCTGCGGCTCGCGAACATCTAACAAATGAATATTCTCACCTGCATCGAGCCTTTTTTTTAATTCTTGTACTGTTATTGTTAGCATATAGAAATTTATTGATTATCTGGTGAAGCCTGTGTATCGGTGCTGTCTTTTGGCGGCGGTGTCATGCTTATCCAAACATCCATTAACTGGCCGGCCCTTATGTGGTTAGGCGCTTTATCGCCGTTAGGCAAATTGGTTTCGGGTTCCGGATTTTGTTTAATGATATAAGCGCTTGCTGTATCTGAAACAGGTGTTGACGCAATGATAACGCCAATGCCAATATTATCGCCTGATATATATTGTTTAGCCTGTGAAATGGTTAGGCCAACAATATCCGGAACGGTAAGTTCTGTATCGCCCAAACCATTGCCCAGCACCAAATCAATTAAAGAACTCATTGGAATTTTTGTGCCGGGAAGTATAGTTTTACCATTGAATAATTGATCTTTTACAGCATTTCGTGCAATATCCGGAACATAGGTTATAGTGCCTGTTTTTAAACCAAGACTTTGCAAAAACATTTGCGCGCTGCGAAAAGAAAATCCGCGGATATCAGGCATATCAATTAGTGGCGGCGTTGCGCGGTTTACCGTTAAATAAACCGTGCGATGTATTTTAACTATTTCATCTGATTCGGGCGATTGTTTTACAACTGCCAAAGGTGCAAGTGAATCTATATACACAGAATCCTGCACGGAAACAGCAAAGTCTTTTTGTTTTAAAATTGATGAGGCATCTGTAAGCGATTTGCCTGTAACTGATGGCACGGTTACCGTTTCGTTGTGCCGTGTTACAGAATCAAGCGAAAGAAAAAATATAAATATAATTACGAGCAGAAGCGCTATTGCTACCAAAAGATTTACAAAAAATGAACGTTGCGTGATGAACTTAAACATTAATACTTTTTTCAATTATAAAATTAATTCCAGCATTCTTCAATAAGCGCTGTATAAAATTGTTCAAGCGTCCAGCCCATTGCTTTTACCTGTTGCGGAACAATGCTTGCAGCGCTTTGTCCGGGCACTGTATTTACTTCAAGCATAAACAACATATCTTTTTCTTTATTGTAAATAAAATCTATTCTTACAACACCGCGGCAATTAAAAACCGAATAAATTTTTTGCGCTGCTTCCTGCACTTTTTCAATAATGGAAGGATCGGCTTGTGCAGGCGTAATTTCTTCGCTCATTCCCTTATACTTTGCTTCAAAATCAAAGAAATCTTTTTTGGATTTTATTTCTGTAACAGGCAATGTAATTATTTCGCCTTTTGTTTTAAATACGCCAATGGTAAATTCCCTGCCTTCAATACATTCTTCTATTAAAACCTGGTCATCTTCATTAAAAGCTTTTTGCAAAGCAACGCCCATTTCTTCTGAAGGCTGATTTACTTTAGACATTCCAATACTTGAACCGCCATTATTTGGTTTTACAAAAACGGGGAACTTTAATTGTTTAAAAATATCTTCTTCATTAATAACATCGTTACGAAAAAGATGTAAAGACTTTGCAACATTTATTCCGGCAAAAGCGGCAACCGCAACTGTGTACCGTTTATTGAAAGTTAATGCCGATGTGGCTGCATCGCAGGTTGAATAAGGCATATCAATACAATCAAAATAACCCTGCAGTTTTCCATCTTCGCCGGGTGTGCCATGGATGCACATGAGTACGCCATCAAAATTTATTTTCTCATCATTAAGTGTTAGAGAAAAATCGTTTTTATCAATGCCGATTTTTTCTCCATTTTCATCTTCATAAAACCAGCCTTCGGGCGTTATATCAATTAAGTAAACATCAAACTTATTGCGGTCAATATTATTATTTACTGTGATGACACTTTGATAACTGATCTCAGCTTCTTTACTATAACCGCCCGTAAGCAATGCAATTTTTTTCTTCATTAATATTTATTATCAACGCAAAGAAAAGGAAAAAAGACCTCACCCCAACCCCTCTCCAAAGGAGAGGAGCAAGAATGTTTTATTTTTAAACAAGCTTTAATAATTAAGTTCTTAAAGTCCTCTTCTTTGGAGAGGATTTAGGTGAGGTTTAAATAAAAAGGTGAAAGATTATCATCCCTCACCTTTTATTACCGACGGAAAATATCACCCGCCTTATTATGTTGCTGTAAGCAACAATCGTTAATTAACTACAAGGAAAACATTACTGCAATTAAATGTGCAATTTTTCTTTTTTTGCCAGCAATTCATCTACCGTTTCGCGGTACATTTCATCAGGTACGCAACAATCTACAGGGCAAACAGCAGCACATTGCGGCTCTTCATGAAAGCCCTGGCATTCTGTGCATTTGTTGGGTGTAATATAATAGATATCAACAGCTAAAGGGGCCATGCGTTGCTCTGCACCTACCACTTCACCATCCATTAATGTAACCTGGCCGCGAATTGTAGTTCCATCAGAAAAAGCCCATTCAACACCGCCTTCATAAATTGCATTATTGGGGCACTCAGGCTCGCAGGCACCGCAGTTTATACATTCATCTGTTATTTTAATTGCCATAACTATTATTTTATAACTGGTTAAATACTTTTGCGTAAAATTAAGCAGTAGCAATGAATATTAATGAGCGCGTTAATTTATTAGTAAAACTTCATGATTATTTTTTAATGAATGATGAAGCCTTGCAATTAATAAAGCAAAAAGCATATTACGAAAACCCGTGGTTTAGTATTGAATTTATTGATGTGGCACTGAAAAACATAGCACAGCATTTTTTGCAAAACCATTTACTTGAAGCATGGATAAAACAATATGATGTTGGCGAACCTGCTGAACAAAAAAAAGTAGGTATTGTAATGGCGGGAAATATTCCGCTGGTTGGCTTTCACGATTTTTTGTGCGTTTTTATAAGCGGGCATACCGCAATAATAAAACCATCATCAAAAGACGAAACGCTTATTAAACACATTGGGCAAAAGTTTTTTGAATGGAATGGTGATGCAAAAAAGCATATTGTATTTGCAGAAAATTTAAAAAATTGCGATGCATATATTGCAACAGGCAGCAACAACAGCAGCCGCTATTTTGAATATTATTTTTCAAAGTACGCGCATATTATTCGCCGCAACAGAACTTCTGTTGCTATATTAAATGGCAATGAAAGCAAAGAAGAATTGAGTTTACTGGCAGATGATATGCAGCTTTTTTATGGAATGGGTTGCAGAAATGTTTCCAAAATTTTTGTGCCTGAAGGTTACGATTTTATTCTATTGCTCGATGCGTTGAGAAAGTATAATTATTTCGCGGATTTTCATAAATACAGAAATAATTACGATTACCAGTTAGCACTTTTAATTATGAACCGTAAGTTTTATATGACAAATGATTCTGTTATTTTAACCGAAAACGAAAGTGTATTTGCACCCGTAAGCCAGGTTAATTATAGTTATTATAACGAACAAAAAACGCTTATTAAAAGCCTGCAGGATAATACAGATATACAGTGCATAATTGGTAACGATTTTATACCATTTGGTAAAGCGCAATCGCCTTCGCTTACAGATTATGCTGATGGTATTGATACCATGCAATTCTTAAAGCAACTTTAAACCTTTTTACCAGTAACCCGTTTAATGTAGTTTAGCATTATGAAAAAGATTTTATTGTTTTTCTTTATAGTTATTGCAACAACATATTCAGTTTATGCGCAGGATTATGATACCAATCCAGCTTATCAAAAAGATTCTTTACATATACCGGCATTTACCGTTTTACAAACAGATAGTGTTTATACAAATGATAAGAAAATTCCGAACGATAAACCTGTTGTAATTATTTATTTTAGCCCCGAGTGCGGGCATTGCCAGATAACTGCAGATGAGTTTAGCAAAAGAATGGCCGACATGAAAGACATTTATTTTGTTTGGGTAAGTTATTATCCGTTGCCTGAAATAAAAACATTTGCAAAAAAATTCAACCTGCAGCAGTTTAACAACATCATTATTGGCAGAGATGAAAATTATACAATTCCTACTTATTTCCGCGTAAAGTTTACACCGTTTATGGCTGTGTATAATAAAGAACATCATCTTATAAAAACCTATGACCAGGGAACTGAAGCAGATACGCTGATAAATTCGTTGAAAGATTAAGGTTAGTGTTTAGTTGTTGTTTTAGCTGTTCTAATTCCATGCCTTTCTAACTTCCAGGCTTTACTGATTTTCCTGGTTTTTTACACAGTTCTTGTTGGCAGA
>JBDUEO010000094.1:0-9304 GCA_040002335.1 Parafilimonas sp.
ATATTAAAAATAGCGAAAGAAAATTTTCTATACCTGTTGCATGAGAACAACGATATACTTTTTGCATTTACGCAATTACTTTCAAAAAGATTATTTATGAAAGCAACTATGGCAAAAGAAATTTCGGGGGAAAGACCGGTGCACCGGGTACATACTTTGCTATCAATTTTAAAAAAAGAAAATGGCGATGCAAACAGAGAATTTAAAATAGATTTATCAAGACAACGCATTGCTGATATGCTCGGCCTGCGTGTAGAAACAGTTATCCGTGCAATAAAACAGTTAGAAGAAAACGGTTTAACCAGTATTAAAAACGGAAAGGTTTATGTATGATTTATGATTGAGATCATAATGCCTGCATAACTACTAATTTTTCTTTGTAATTATGAAAGAAAATTTAACGCATATTCCTCTCAATAAATGGTTTCGCATTTCACTTTTTAATGTATTGATTGTTGCTGCGCTTGGTGTTATTATGCGTTATAAAATAGCATTCAGTCTTCCTTTTATCAATCAAAAAAATCTTTTGGGTGCGCACTCACATTTTGCATTTGCAGGCTGGATAACACAAGCTTTAATGGTGTTCATTGCTTTTTATATTTCAAAAAACTGCAAGTCGTTCTCACTTAAAAAGTATAATTATTTACTGCTTGCGAATTTGCTTACTGCTTGTGGTATGCTGTTTAGTTTTCCTTTTGAGGGTTATGGATTAATATCCATTATTTTTTCAACACTTTCCATTTTTGTTTCCTATGCGTTTGCCATAGTTGTTTGGAAAGATCTAAACAAAATAATTGCAAAAACTATTGCACATTACTGGATAAAAGCCGCATTAATTTTTAGCGTGTTATCATCTTTTGGCCCGTATTCATTGGCTTACATGATGGCAACAAAAAATATGCATGAAAATGCATATTTAGCGTCAATCTATTTCTTTCTTCACTTTCAATATAACGGTTGGTTTTTCTTTACCTGCATGGGTTTATTTGTTGAAAAAATAAGTACACAGATCATTTCATTCAATATGCAAAAAAGAATTTTTTATGCTTTTACACTTGCCTGTGTGCCTGCCTATTTTTTATCAGCCCTCTGGCTGCCGATACCTTTATGGTTATACATAATTATAATTGTTGCGGCATTTGCACAGGTAATTGCCTGGGTGCCATTCTTAAAAAAAATGATCGCAAATCACAAATTAATTTTTGCAAGAACATTACTGCCAATTAAATATCTTTTTTGTTTATCAGCAGCGGCACTCTCCATAAAATTATTATTGCAATTAGGTTCAACAATTCCATCGTTAAGCACATGGGCTTTTGGTTTCAGACCCATTGTAATTGGTTATTTGCACCTTGTTTTCCTGGGCATTTTCAGCATATTTATACTTGCATATTCATTGTATAATCAATACTTCGTCTATAATAAAAAAACGGCTTTGGGAATATGGATATTTGTTGCCGGCATTTTTTTTAATGAAGTTTTTTTGATGGCACAAGGCGTTGGCGCTATAAAATATTATGCAGTACCTTATGTAAATGAATTGCTGCTTGGCGCGGCGGGTATCATGTTTATTGGAATATTAATATTAAATGTTGGAAAGGCTAATGTTGTTGCTGCCCGTGTATAAACGCAGTTTATTCATCATTAAAATTACCGTCCATTTTTTAATATGAAATTTATATAATCATAAAATAAAAAACCTTTATTCCGTTATAGAGCAGCATCTTTTTATTGATGTATATTGACATGTTTGTTTATATATTTGCTGCCCGGTTAAATCAATTGTTTTCACTTCAATAACTATTATTTTAATTATGGCGAATTCCAAAATAACAGAACTGCTTGGTGATAAAGCAGAATATTTATTAAATCATACAAGTAATACTGTTGAAAAATCTACTTTACATCTTCCCGGCCCCGATCATATAGACAGGATATGGAAAGAAAGCAACCGCAGCAACCAGGTGTTGCGCAGCATGCAGCAATTATTAGGTCATGGCCGTTTGGCAAATACCGGTTATTGCAGCATTTTCCCGGTAGATCAGGGCATAGAACATAGTGCAGGTGCATCATTTGCACCAAATCCAATTTATTTCGATCCAGAGAATATTATTAAACTGGCTGTTGAAGCAGGTTGTAACGGCGTAGCTTCAACGTTTGGAGTACTGGGAATTATGAGTCGTAAATATGCGCATAAAATTCCTTTTATTGTTAAGATAAACCACAACGAATTTTTAAGTTATCCAAATACTTTCGATCAAACTATGTTTGGCACTGTAAAAAGCGCATGGAATATGGGCGCGGTTGGCATTGGTGCCACTATTTACTGGGGCAGTGAAGAAAGCAGGCGCCAGTTAAAAGAAGTATCAGAAGCATTTGAATTGGCTCATGAATTAGGATTAATGACCATTTTATGGTGCTACACCAGGAATAATGCATTCAAAGTAAACGGCATTGATTATCATACTGCGGCAGATTTTACCGGCCAGGCAAATCATCTGGGTGTTACTATTCAGGCAGATATCATTAAGCAAAAACTGCCTACCAATAATGGCGGTTATCTTGCTACAAAACATGGCAAAACAAGCCCGTTGGTATATGAAAAATTAAGTTCAGATCATCCTATCGATCTTTGCCGCTACCAGGTTTTAAATTGTTATTCAGGCAGGGTTGGTCTAATTAATTCCGGCGGTGAAAGTAAAGGCGCTTCTGATTTGGCAGATGCTGTTACTACTGCGGTTATTAATAAACGTGCAGGTGGAATGGGTTTAATTCTTGGCCGAAAGGCTTTTCAGCGCCCAATGAAAGAGGGAATTGATATGCTTGGACAAATTATAGATGTTTATCGTGATGAAAGCATTACGATTGCTTAATTAAAAAACATAAATTGCATGGCGGACAGGCTTGTTTTCAGGCTCGTTCGCCATTTAATATTTAATCACGTATGGCAGAACAAGATGATGAGCTAAACGAATCGCTTGCAGGCGAAGAAGTAACAAAAGAAAATGCTGTTTCGGGTGAAGCAAAAGCAAAATGGTATAAACGTTTGCGCAAAGGCATAACTACATCCACCGCAGAAAAAAGAGAAATGCCCGAAGGGTTATGGAGCAAATGCCCGGAATGCCATTATATCTGCACCACCAGCGAACTTAAAGAAAATTTATATGTGTGTCCTAAGTGCAATTATCACCATCGCATAGGCAGTGAAGATTATTTTGAAATATTGTTTGATAACGATACGTACACAGAGCTTTTCGATAATATTAAAAGTGTAGATTTTCTTGGTTTTACAGATCTGAAACCTTATCAAAAAAGGCTTGATGAAATTCATGCAAAAACAGATCTTAAAGACAGTATGCGCGTGGCTGTTGGCGAAATGAATAAAATTGAAATTGTTGTTGCCTGTATGGATTTTGAGTTTATAGGTGGCTCGCTGGGTAGTGTGATGGGTGAAAAATTCAGCCGCGCTGTTGATTATTGCATTCAAAACCGCTTGCCGTATTTTGTAATAAGCAAAAGTGGTGGCGCACGTATGATGGAAAGTGCATTTAGTTTAATGCAACTGGCAAAAACCAGCGGAAAACTTTCTCAGTTAAGTGATGCAGGTTTGCCTTATATATCTTTATTAACCGACCCAACTTTTGGTGGTATTTCAGCAAGTTTTGGAATGTTGGGCGATTTTAATATTGCTGAGCCCGGCGCTTTAATTGGCTTTGCGGGGCCGCGTGTAATAAAAGAAACAATAAAAAAAGATTTGCCCGAAGGTTTCCAGCGCAGCGAGTTTTTATTAGAGCACGGCTTTCTCGATTTTATAATTGACCGTAAAATATTAAAAGGCAAACTTACTACGCTTATTAATTTACTGCAAGGTTAAAAAGCCTGCTTTCTGCGAACTATTAATTATAAATCATGAGCAGCGGTGCAAAAGAAATGAACAACAGGCAGGCTTATTTCAATTATCTTATAGAAGACAAATTTGTTGCAGGTATTGTACTGCTTGGCACCGAAGTAAAATCAATACGCGAAGGCAAAATAAGTTTTAATGATGCGTTTTGTATGTTTGATAAACAGGAATTATGGCTTCGCGGATTTTATATAGCTGAATATAAATTAGGAACCGCAAACAACCATATTGCTGTTCACGACAGAAAACTTTTACTTACACAACGGGAATTAAAACGCATTCATGGGAAGATGAAAGAAAAAGGGTTTACGTTAATACCGTTGCGCGTTTTTTTCAACGAAAAAAATTTTGTAAAAGTAGAAATAGGTTTGGCAAGAGGAAAGAAAGTGCATGATAAAAGAGAATCAATTAAAGAAAAAGATGTAAAGCGTGAACTGAGCCGTTCCATTAAATATTAAGCGCCTGATGTAATATAAATTGCGCTGCATTATTACAACTAAAAAAGCGGCACAATCATTAATCAGGAAATTATTTTTTCAGTAAAGTATATTGAATAAATAGTTTTGTATCAATCTCATTATTTACGTATTATTTATAGCTGTGAATATGCTTTGCGGAATTATTATTCTACGAGAGCCTTCGTCAAATGTTTGTTAAATGGTTTTTTGTTATGACATGACGTTTAAACAGCTTTGTTACTTTGCTATCAGAAAGGCATATTTATTGAAGCCTTTATCTTTAAATTTTAGGGTAAATCTAAATTCTATAAAATGAAATTGAAAAATGTTTTTCTTATTGTTGCCATTAGCGTTGCCACATCTTTGTTAAGCATTTGGGGTTATGGCACCTGGTTGCGTAATCAATCTGTATCTTTTGAAAATAATGGAAAAGTGCCTGTAAATTATGCAGGATTTTTTAATAAAGATGCGCCAACAGGTATTTCTGATTTTACTGCTGCGGCTACATCTGCAACCCCAACGGTTGTTCACATTAAAACAAAAATTAAAGGCACAACAGTTTCCTCAAAAAACAGAAGCCCGTTTGGAAATATGTTTGGTGATGATGATCCCTTCTTCCAGTTCTTTGGCGGCCCGCGTTCTTATTCAACTCCTGACCAGCAGGCAAGCGGCAGCGGCGTTATTATGAGCGCCGATGGATATATTGTTACAAATAATCATGTAATTGATGGAGCAAGCGATATTAATGTTACGCTTAGCGATCGTAAATCATATAAGGCAACAGTAGTAGGTGCTGACCCCAACACTGATCTTGCAGTTATTAAAATTGATGCTACTAATCTTCCATACATGATAATGGGCAACAGCGACGATGCAAAACTTGGCCAATGGGTTTTGGCAGTTGGTTATCCGCTTAATCTTGATGTAACAGTTACAGCCGGTATTATAAGTGCAAAATCCAGAAGTATTGGTATAAATAAAAGCCAGCGCGCTATTGAATCATTTATTCAAACAGATGCCGCAGTTAACCCGGGAAATAGTGGTGGTGCTTTAATTAATACACAAGGCGAATTAATTGGAATTAATTCTGCTATTGCTTCACCAACCGGTTCTTATGCAGGTTATTCTTACGCGATACCTGTAAACATTGTAAAGAAAGCTGTAAATGATCTTATAAAGTTTGGTGCGGTTCAAAGGGCTTATGTTGGTATAAGCTATGCGCCTGATGATCTTTCTGACGATCAGAAAAAGCAAATGGGTGTAAAAGATGGCCCGGGAATTTTTGTTACCGATGTTGCAAAAGATGGCGCTGCAAAAGCTGCCGGCATTCAAAAAGGCGATTTTGTAACAAAGATCAATGATGCTGTAATAAACAGCAGTTCTGAATTACAGGAACAGGTAGCCCGTTACAAACCAGGTGATAAAATTTCTATAACTTATGTAAGAAACGGAAAAGAAAATACTGCTGCACTTACACTGAAAAATAATTCAGGTAATTATGCAATCGTAAAATCGCAAACATTATTTGATAATCTTGGTGGCCAACTTGTAACCGTTGATAAAGAAACAGCAAGTAAAAATGATATTACAGGCGGTGTTCAGGTAAAGCAATTAGGTACGGGGTTATTAAAGAATACACGTATGCAGGAAGGATTTATTATTACCAGTGTTGACGGGCAGGATGTAAACACAATTGATGATCTCAAGAATATTTTAAACAATTCCAACGGAACAGTAAAACTTGAAGGTGTTTATCCTGGTTATGACGGAACTTATGGTTATCCGCTAACACTTAATTCTGATGATAGCAATAATAATGATAACGGCGATAATCCTTAATTCATTTTAGATATATAAACAAGCCGTCTCAAAATATTTGAGGCGGTTTTTTTATTTTGCTACATCAAATTAATGCAACTAAGTTTGCCGTTTGTTAACTTAATTTGACATTTGTTTTTCATTGCTTTTTATCTTTATATTTTACTAAGATGCTGGCTTGCATGTGGAAGTTCATAGAAAATCCGCTTAATATAAGTTGTAATTTTGCCAGCCTTAAAAAGCGTACAAAATCATTTACATGAGAAGAGTAGTTATAACAGGTATTGGCGCAGTAACGCCGCTTGGCAATTCTGTTAGCGAATTTTGGAATAATATAATTGCCGGCAAAACAGTAGCAGGACCTATTACAAAATTTGATGCCTCAAAATTCAAAACACGGTTTGCCTGCGAAGTAAAAAACTTTAATCCCGAAAAATATTTTGAAAGAAAAGATATTCGCAAATACGATCCGTTTTCCCAGTATGCAGTAGCTGCCACTGAAGAAGCAGTTGCAAGCGGCAACATAAATTTTGCTGATTTTTCAGAAGAGGAAAGAAATGATATTGGCGTTATCTGGGCTTCTGGCAACGGCGGAATAAGTACGTTTGAAGAGCAGGCGTCAGAATACTATATGGGTGATGGGATACCTCGTTTCTCGCCATTTTTTGTACCTAAAAAAATAGAGGATATAGCGGCAGGTATTATATCAATTCGTTACCAGTTATACGGCCCTAATTATTGCCCTGTTTCTGCATGTGCATCATCCAATACCGCCATTATTAATGCGTTTGATACCATTCGTGCCGGTAAAGCGATCATGATGGTGGCAGGCGGTTCCGAAGCAGGCATTACACCTTCGAGTATTGGTGGCTTTAATGCCGCACAGGCTTTATCAAAAAGAAATGATGATCCGCAGGCTGCTTCAAGGCCATTTGATAAAGACAGGGATGGTTTTGTTTTAGGTGAAGGCGGTGCTGCATTAATTTTAGAGGAATATGAACATGCTGTAAAAAGGAATGCAATCATTTTTGCGGAGCTGGTTGGAACTGGTATGGCTGCAGATGCTTATCATTTAACGGGAACACCGCCCGACGGCCGCGGAGCAGTACTTGGCATGAATAAGGCAATTAAAGAAGCGGGCCTAACACCGCAGGATATAGACTATGTAAATGCGCATGCAACATCAACACCGCAGGGCGATATGAGTGAGATTGCAGCCATCCAAAGAATATTTAGCCAGAATAACAAATTGTATGTAAGTGGCACAAAATCTATGACAGGCCATTTGCTTGGTGGCGCGGGTGCAATAGAAGCAGTGCTTTGTGTGCTTAGCGTAAAACTTGGAATTATTCCGCCTACCGTTAATACTAAAAACCTGGATGATTCATTTCCAAAAAACCTTAAGGTTGTTTTGGGCGATGCTGTATCGGCAGATATTAAATATGCAATGAACAATACATTTGGCTTTGGCGGCCATACAGCTACTACGTTATTTAAAAAGTTTGAAGAATAATAGTGGAATTACTTTGCTTCTGTTTCTTCTCTTTCAACTGTAATTGTACATTCTCCAATCAAAGCTGCAGCAGCACCAATGGCAGCTAATACAGGTGCAAATACAGCGCCTACCAAACCGATAGTTAATGGAAAGCTCATCAGTTCTTTCCCGTTTTTATCAGCAATGGTAATCTTTCTTACGTTGCCTTCTTCAATAAGCTCTTTTACTTTTTTCAAAAGGCTTTCGCCATTTATTTTAAAAGATTCTTTGTTCATTGTTATTTGAATTTAATATGAGGATGCTTTTATTTTTCTGTAAACATTATACCCGGCAACCAAAATTTTACTTTGCCGGCGTAATAATAATGTTGCGGTATTCAATTGGTCCATGATCGCCTTGAATGTATAGCGGCCCTGGTTCACCTTCCTTACTATTAATCGCACCACCTGTAATACCGGGAATTTCACGATTGCAGATTACTGTTTTTCCATTCGCAGCAACAGTTACCATTCTTCCAATAAGTGTAATATCAAATGATTGCCATTCGCCGGGCTTTTTTGAATTTATTTCACTTGGTGCAATAAAACCATAGATGGCGCTAAAAACATTTTTCAGCGGTTCATCTTCATGGCTTGCTTCTATCTGTACTTCATAACGGCCACGCAAATAGACACCGCTATTACTGCCTTCAGGATACCGGAATTCTATGTGCAGTTTAAAATCATTAAAAGTTTCGTCTGTCATAAGATTTGAACCAGAATGCGGGCTTGATAAAATTCCATCTTTTACTATCCATTGATTGTCGCCTGTTGTATGCCACCCTTTTAAATCTTTGCCATCAAATAATGTAATAGGTTTTTGCCATATTGGTTCTGCAGTATGTTTAAGTAAAGGTGCACGCACGCCGCTCCACGTATAATTTTTTCCATTTGCCGCAACTATTGTTCCTGTTAAACTATCGCTTTGTAATATTCCTTCAATTGAAATATCATTCGTATCTTTTTCCCACTGCGGCGGCAGCGAAAAACTTATTTTGTTATCATTAAACTTAATGTTTGAAATTGGCCGCGCACTGCCGCTGGTTCCAACAAATTCACCTACCAAAGTTTTAATTCCTGAGCGGTGCACTTCAAGCCAGGATGGAAATTGTTTGCCATCCATATTCACAGTTAAATCCCATCTTCCAATAACAGAAGGCGAATCTTTTTGAGATGTATAAAAAGAATTTGCTTTTACTGAAGATATATTCACCATTAATAAAACAACCATTACTAACACATATTGAAAAATGCGGTTTGAGATCAGTGATATTTTTTTCATTTGCTTTAATTATTGTACATACAATATAGTTATAAAATGCGACAGTTTATTGAACTTGCAAACTTCGGATAGTTATAACAAAGTTGATAATAACGCAAACTGAAAAAAATCTCTGTTTACAATTCATTCAAATCATTTGCTAACTTAGTTGCGCCTGCTTGTTACGTCAGTCGGTTGCATCAACATTTATAAAAAATAAAATTTGCCAACATGAATCGAAAATTCATTTCATTATTTATTATTAGTTGTTTAAGCATTACTATAGTTGCTGCACAAAACAATACGCTTACTGCACAGGAAAAAAAAAGA
>JBDUEO010000095.1:0-9298 GCA_040002335.1 Parafilimonas sp.
CTGAAAATTTATTTGAAATATATTTTTTTAATCCATAGAAATCAGCCCGTAACCGTTGCCAAATTTATAAATAAAAGTTCATTGTTTATTCTATTGCTTGGTGTTATTCCCCACTCTGGCGCAAGTTTGCCGCCGTGCTTTGTGTATGGTGAACTTGTGCCTGGCTTGTTAATAGCTTTACAAAATACAGCTTTACAGGTTTTATTAAATGCAGCGGCACAAGATAGCTGCACACAACGCCTCGCCTCAATCTTGCGCCAGTTTACCATTTTTTATTTGCATACTTGGACTAATGAGGGGCAAAACCCCAGTTAGCCGCCGTTTTCGTGTGTCCATCGTAGACCGTAATATTCAATGAATGAAGTTAGCAATTTGTCGTTGTCAAAAGACACCTTCGCATCGTCGCCATAATTATAATATGTGATACTGCGTTTGTTGTTGAAATGGAGCCTACATCCACAAAGCCATACCCTCTCATTGTAATAATCCACAAGAAAATCAGCATCGTCAAGACATAGCCCAACAAAAGCTTTCCAATGTTCGGTGTCATTTAATAAGATTTCAGTCCAATTATTTTTTCTGTTTTCTGTTGTCGCTCCAAAAAATAATGGTGTTGTTTCAATAGTAATAGATTCAGCGTCGCCAGCTTCGTCTATTGTCAAAAAAGAACAATCCTCAAACTGCAACTGTAATGGACCAAAATGTTCTATATTTTCTTCACCTCCAGTCATGTAGTCAGCTCTTGAAAACTTTATCACTGTCTTTCCAATGTAGCGTCTTACAAGTTCTAAATTTGCTAATATCAACTTTTGGTGAGATTGATTCATAAATGGTGGCTAACGTTTGTATTACCGCAACTTACGACTTTCATTGCGCAAATACAACACCCGTAAGCTGTATTACCGCAACTACATCTTCAAAAAAACTGTCTTGCATTAAACGGAGAAATCCTCACGCACCAATACAACTGTCTTGCATCAAAGGGAGAAATCCATGCGTATCAAAACAACCGTTTTCCATCAAATGGAGAAATCCGCACGCAGCAAAACAACTGTCTTGCATCAAAAGGAAGAATTCGCACGTGTTAAAACAACTGTTTTGCATCAAAAAGAGCAATCCGCACACATCAAGACAACCGTTTTGCATCAAAAGGAAAAATCCTCCCGTAGAAAATAAAGTTTCGGCAATAATTTTTTTCTGGAGAAATCATTATTTTTATGCTGACAACTCATTTTCCTAACTCAAAACCAATTATTATGACCCGTTCATGGATCTTTTTGATGAATCCGTTTATTTCGGTTACTAACACATCTTATCGCCTGATGAAACAAATTGGCGATTACACATTAGCTGCCATTGCAGCCCGAATGCCGCAAAATGCGCCGGCCAATGCTGAAGCGACGGCAACAACAGATATTTTTACCCAGTTGTTTGCAATTCTTTCGCCGGTGGTGCAGGCCTACGATGATGCGTACACCACCTGGTTAAGCCAGCAGGGCACGGTAAAAGGGCAAACAAAATCGCTGAACGATGTTCTGGATTTACTAAGCAGCCAGAAAATTGAAGACTGGGACCTTGCTATTCAGAACGTTTACCGCCAGCATACGCCGCAATATATGGCGTTGCTTCCGCGGCACCGCACCCCTTTTCAACACGGCAGCCAGCAGGATAAAATTACAGCGGTGGGTGCGCTTAGCCTTGCCATTGGCACAGATGGGGCTTTGCAAACACTTAAAACAGATGTTGATGCATTTCATGATACGCTGGTAAATGCCAACGCTGTGCAAAAAGGCAGTAAAAGCACTAAAAGTGGCAACAGCACAGAAGTGGAGGCAGACCGCATTGCGCTGGGTATTGAACTGTATGGCGCGCTGGGTTTGCTGATGCAGTTTTATAAGAAAACGCCGGAAACAATTGCAGACATTGTACCCGTAGATGCGTTGCGCACACATGAGCAAACCTTATTTAAACAGGATATAAACGGCGGTGAAGTGAAACTGGTATTTACAAGAAAACTGGAAGAGGATGACCATATAAAAATTACTGACCGCGGCAACACTGCCCTGCAATTTGCGCTGGTGCCTGAAAAAAACGATGCCATGCCTGCCGGTGCTTTTACGGTGCAGCCAAATGAGGCAGAAGTGGTAACGCCCGCAATGTTGGGTGCAGCAGGTAATCGCTTTTTAATTGTAAAGAACATAAACGCCACCGAAAAAGGCTCATTCACAATAGAGCTGGTTTAATAACTCATTTTTATAACGGGCGTGTTTATATACGAGGTTTAAAATTTAAATAAAATGGGAACCTGCCTTTTTAAAAAGGCGGGTTTTTTATTTGCAGTAACAAGATGTTATGAAAAAGATGCAATAAATGTTTGCGCTGATTATTCACTGTTCACATTCTTTCGCGCATTAATTTCTTTGGAAAGCAAGTCAAAAATTTCATCCACACTGCCTTCGCCTTTTACATGTACTACTTTATTAAAACGTTTGTAATAATCGGCAACAGGTTTGGTTTTGTTTTCATATTCATGAATACGGCTACGGATTATGGTTTCATTTACATCATCGCTGCGGCCACTGCTTTCCCCGCGTTGCAACAAGCGTTTTATCAACTCATCTTCTGAAACATCCAGCGCCAGCATTAATGCAATAGAAGTTTTTTTAAGATGTAATAATTTATCAAGTGCTTCTGCCTGCGTATCGGTACGTGGAAATCCATCAAACAAAAAACCTTCAACGCCGGGATTGGTTTCCAATGCGGTACTTATCATTCCAATTACTACTTCATCGGGCACAAGCTGGCCTTTATCCATAAAGTTTTTTGCCTCAATGCCAAGCGGCGTTTGTTGTGCAATTTCGTTGCGTAGCAAATCACCTGTTGAAAGGTGCTTTAACCCATATTTTATTATGAGAAACTGGCTCTGTGTTCCTTTGCCGCTGCCTGGTGGTCCAAATAATATAATGTTAAACATTGTTGCTTGCTACCCTTAGTGGCAAATATAGCTTCTGAACTTTAAAAATTAACATGTGTACAATAAAAAGCATAATCTTCTTAATAAATGAAATCGTATCTTTTATTGATTATGATAATTTGCAAACAGTTAGGTGTAATATTCTTTATTTTATTTTTATCTTGTAATAATAAATTCTAAAAACAATACTATGGATAATGATTCAAAAGATGCGGTTTATTCAAAAACCGATACCAGTAAATTGGTATTAAGCAATGAGGAATGGAAGAAAAAGCTTTCGCCGGAAGTTTACCATATAGCAAGGGAAAAAGGAACAGAACGGCCATGGACAAGCAAATATGAAGAGTTAAAAGATATAGGAACTTATTATTGTGCGGTTTGCGGTAATGCTTTATTTAAGAGTGATACAAAATTTGAAAGCGGTTGCGGATGGCCAAGTTTTTATGAACCTATTTCAAAAGGCTCTGTAATATATGCGCACGATAAAGCTTTTGGAATGGATAGAACAGAAGTTATGTGTGGCCGGTGCAACTCGCATTTAGGGCATGTTTTTAAAGATGGGCCGCCGCCAACTGGTTTACGTTATTGCATAAATGGCGTGGTGCTTGATTTTGAAAAAGCTAAAGAAATAGAAGAGAAATATAATGCTGAGCAGGCAAAAGAGCAATAAGACCTCATCCCAACCCTTCTCCAAAGGAGAAGGGCAAGAAATTTGATTCATGTTATGGATAAAGAAGGTCAGAAATTTTTTCTGACCTTCTTTATTTTAAAGATCGTCGTACTTGTAAATATCGATCATGTCGGAACCGGGCGGCATATCGAAAAGGCTTTTAATAATTCCATCCTTTAACCCATATACCCAGCCGTGTAAAACCGGGCGGTTGTTATTTTTCCATGCACGCTGAATAATTGATGTTTTTGCCAGCTTCTGCACTTGCTCCTGCACATTCAATTCAACAAGCCTGTCCGCTCTTTTTTCTTCATCTTCAATATTGTTCAGCTCATCTTCATATAAATGGTAAACATCTTTTATACTTCTGAGCCACATATTCAGTACTTGTTTATAATCATGATTTGTCATTGCTGCTTTTACGCCTCCGCAACCATAATGACCGCAAACAATTACATGATTTACGTTAAGATAATTTACAGCATATTCTAAGACACTTAAAAGGTTTACATCAGTATGTATTACCAGGTTGGCAATATTGCGGTGAACAAAAATTTCACCGGGCTGCGTGCCTGTAATTTTATCTGCGGGTACGCGGCTATCGCTGCAACCAATCCATAAAAATTCAGGTGTTTGCAGTTCTGCAAGTTGTTTAAAATAAAGCGGGTCTTTAGCTTTCATATCCTTTGCCCAGGCTTTATTTTCCAACAACAGTTTTTCGTATGGTTCCATAACAAATGTTTTAATAATAATGCTGAAATTATTTGTTGGATTTATATGTGTGAAATGAACTTAAATATTCAATCCGCCGCAAATACTTATTACCTGTCCTGTAATATAAGCAGCCATATCACTTGCAAGAAATAAAGTGAGGTCAGCAACTTCATCTGCTTTGCCAAATCTGCCAAGCGGAATATCTTTTAAAAAAGTTTCTGCGGCAGTTCCTTCTTTTAAATAATGTGTCATATCAGTTTCAATAAAACCCGGCGCAATAGCATTGCAGCGAATATTGCGACTGCCCAATTCAAGCGCGATGGATTTTGTAAAACCTATAATTCCTGCTTTTGATGCGGCATAACTGCTTTGGCCCGCATTGCCGCGAATGCCAATAATAGAACTCATGTTTATAATACTTCCTGATTTTGCTTTCATCATTGGGCGAATAACCTGTTTCGTCATATTGAAAACACTTTTCAGGTTTACATTCATCACATCATCCCATTGTTCTTCAGTTAAGCGCAGCAATAAGTTATCTTTTGATATGCCGGCATTATTTACGCATATATCAATTTTTCCAAACTCTTTTAAAACATCATTTACCAAAGTTTCGCATTGCGCAAAATCGCCTGCGTTGCTTTTATAGGCTTTTGCATTTACGCCAAACGCTTTTATTTCATTTTCCAAAGCCGTTGCCTTGTCTGCGCTTGAATCGCTCACATACGTAAAGGCAACGTGTGCACCCTGTTCTGCTAATTTTTTTGCGATGGCAGCGCCAATGCCGCGTGCTGCGCCGGTAACTATGCAAACTTTATCTTTTACCATATTCAATGTATTTGTGTAATTATACCCTGTTTATTTTTTTCGGTTTATATTTTTTGAGTTTACGCCTTAAAATAATTGCGAATACAGGCAGTATATATATGCTGAGTGCTACTGCAAGAAGATTACCATTACTTATAATAAACACTGCAATTATAATTATGATGACTGTAAGCAACATAAGAAAACTATATTTTGCCTTCATATAAAAATATTGCTTTTCTTCATCTTCTCCTGCAATTACTAAAGCAGTATTTTTTTTAAGTATGTAATAAGTAAAAAGAAACTGTGCAAATATCACCAGGAATATATTAGATATATAGATAATTACGGCTATAAAAAGCGAGTTGTTTACATTATCAACAAAAGCTGAAATTGAAAAAGGAAATACAACTATAAAAAAAAGAAGCAGCAGGTTAAAAAGAATTACCGTGTTATTATATTTCTTTAAAAACCGGCACATAGCTAAATGTCTTGCCCAACTCATTCCAATAAAAAAGAAGCTGATGGTAAACGCAAAAAAATGAATAACTGTAGGTTTAAAAAATTTCCATTTATTTATTCCTTTAAAACTTTCAGGCAGTTCAGGAAATTTTATTTCAAGAATAAGTAAAGTGATGGCAATCGCAAAAACAGCATCACTAAAAAGAATCATTCTTTCAAGCTCAAATTCTTTTTCTAAAGATTCATTAATTGTTTCGCTCATTTATGCAGTATAGTTACAACGCAATAAAAATAATTCTTCAATAAATTTTCTGTCGTTGTTTAATCTTGGTACTTTATGCTGACCACCTAATTTACCTTTTTGCTTTAGCCATAAATTAAAAATACCTTTCTTTAAATTATGAACAACAGGCATGCGCAATGCAATGTTTTTATGTCGCTTTGCTTCGTAATCGCTGTTTAAATTTTTAAGTGCATTATCCAATTCATAAACAAACTGGTCAAGGTTTTCTGGTTCTTTTTCAAATTCAATCAACCATTCATGTGCGCCATTATTTTGTTCGCTAAAGTAAACAGGCGCAGCAGTATAATCGTTTACAATTGCACCGGTTTTTTCACTTGCCAGCGCAATTGCCATATCAGAATTATCAACAATAACTTCTTCACCAAAAGCATTCATGTAATGTTTTAATCTGCCTGTAACTTTTATTCTGAAAGGTTGCAATGAAGTAAACTGAATAGTATCGCCAACCAGATAACGCCACAAACCGCCATTGGTTGAAATTATCAGCGCATATTGTTTACCTGTTTCAACTTTTCTTAAGCCAATTGTTTGCGGGTTTAATTTTCCATATTCTTCAACGGGCATAAACTCATAAAAAATGCCATGATTTAAAAACAGTAACATACCATCTTCTTCTAAATTATCCTGCGCCGCAAAAAATCCTTCGCTGGCATTATACATTTCCATATACTGAACACCATCGCCAATTAATGTTTTTAAATTTTCTTTATATGGAAGAAATGATACGCCGCCATGCATATATAATTCAAGATTTGGCCATACCTGTTTCAGGTTTTGTTTTCCGGTAATTTCCAGAATGCGTTTTATTAAAACCTGCGTCCATGTTGGCACTCCGGAAATAGATGTTACATTTTCGTTGATGGTTGATTTAGCCAGCGTTTCAATTTTATGTTCCCATTCATCAAGCAATGCAATTGAAAGTTCGGGCGTACGAATCCAATGTCCCCACATCGGCATATTTTGCATAAGTACTGCACTTAGATCACCAAAAAATATTTCTTCATTTAACTGGCTTACCTGGTGGCTTCCGCCAATAACCAAACCTTTTCCTGTAAGTAAGTTACTTTCCGGATTAAAATGATAATATAATGTAACTGCATCTTTACTTGCCTGGAAATGACAATCTCCAAGACTTTCTTCTGTTACAGGTATAAACTTGCTTTTATCGTTTGTGGTGCCGCTGCTTTTTGCAAACCAATATACCGGCGAATCCCACAACTGGTTTTGCTCGCCATTCATTAGTTTTTTTATCCAAGGCTTGATGTCTTCATACTCATGGATGGGCACATTTTGTTTAAACGCTTTTATAGTAAATAGATGCCGGAAATTGTATTGGCTGCCGAAAGCAGTATGCTGCCCATGCGTTACCAAATCCTGTAAAATTTCTCTCTGTGCAGCAAACGGATTATCCATCCATTCTTCAATATTGGCATATCTGAGACGGACTAATTTAGATATTGTGGGAGAGAACAATTTCATATCAGCAAGGCAATTTAAGCAAATGCAATTGAATACAGAAACCTTATTGCAAGCAGAAATTTTTAATTATTAATTATCTTCATTTAAACTTGCTGTATGCGAAAAATAATTTTATTGGTTGCAGTTTTTTATTCTTGCCATATATCATCTCAAAGCATAAATAAAAATATTCTAACAAAAGTTTGGAATGCAAGCTGGATAGATGTTCCTGATTCAAAGCCGCAAGATTATGGTGTTTATCATTTTAGAAAAGATTTTGTGCTTGATGAAAAGCCGCAACAATTTATTGTTCATGTTTCGGCTGATAACCGTTATAAATTATATGTAAACAATTCGCTGGTTTCTTTTGGTCCGGCAAAAGGAGATTTGTATCACTGGAATTTTGAAACGGTTGATATAGCTTCCTATCTTAATACAGGAAAAAATATTATTGCAGCAGTTGTTTGGAATTTTGGTGAAGAAAAACCAGTGTGGCAAATCTCTTATCAAACAGCATTTATATTACAAGGCAATACAAAAGCAGAAGAAATTATAAACACAGATACAAGCTGGAAATGCATACAGGATAAAGCTTACAGTCCGCTACAACCTCAACTGACTTACACTTATTACGCAGTTGACGCCACTGAAAAAGTTGATATGAATAATTATCCGCAGCGTTGGACATCTATAAATTTTGATGGTAAGGATTGGATGAATGCGCATGAAATTTTTAATGGTGTTCCAAAAAATGTCAATCACTGGAGTACAGGCTGGATGCTTGTGCCAAGGCAAATTCCGATGATGGAATTAACGCTGCAACGACTGCAATCTATCAGGCAAAAAAATATTAATGTTGATGAAAATTTTTTACAAGGCAATCATACCATAAAAATTCCTGCGCATACAACTGCACATTTTTTATTTGATCAATCTTTTGAAACAACAGCATTTCCTGTTTTAAAATTTAATAAAGGAAAAGATGCAGACATAAGTTTAACGTATGCAGAAGCTTTATTTAAAGATGAAGCAGACAGTATTGACTGGAGGGCACAAAATCAGAAAGGCAATCGTAATGTAATTGAAGGCAAACATATTGTTGGTGTAAAAGATGAAATAATTTCTAACGGAACAATGAATCAAAATTTTACTACGCTTTCTTTTCGCACATATCGTTATGTTGCTTTAGATATTACAACACAAGATGAAGATTTAGCAATTAATGATTTTTATGGAATGTACACGGGTTATCCGTTTAAATTAAATTCAAACTTTGCAAGCAGCGATACATCATTAAATAAAATTTTAGAAGTAGGCTGGCGCACTGCAAGATTAGATGCACAGGAAACTTATACTGATTGTCCTTACTACGAGCAACTGCAATATGTTGGTGATACGCGCATACAGGCGATGGTAAGTTTATATAATTCCGGTGATGACAGGTTGATGCGGAATGCTATTGAAGATATTGCTAATTCAACTTTAGCAGAAGGAATTACCGAAAGCCGTTATCCGCATAATATTCACCAGGAAATTCCAACATTTTCTTTGATATGGATAAGTATGTTGCATGATTATTACATGTATCGCAGCGATACAAATTTTATAAAAGGGCAATCGAGAATTTCAAGACAGGTATTATCATTCTTTCACAAATTTCAGCAGGCTGACGGCAGCATTAAAAATCCTCCATACTGGAATTTTACTGATTGGGTTGAGGCACCGGGCTGGGATGGTGGTGTTGCACCAACTGACAGTAACGGTAATTCTGCTTTGATGGATTTACAATTATTAATGGCTTATGAATCTGCTTATGACTTAGAAAAAAATCTTGGAATGAATGCTTATTCAACAATGTATGAAGCACAGATAAATCAACTTAAAAAAATAATTAAAGAGAAATATTGGG
>JBDUEO010000096.1:0-9275 GCA_040002335.1 Parafilimonas sp.
ATGCATCAAGCAATTCGGGCGTTGCCGGATTATGACTTGTGCGATATGCATTCACACCCATTTGTTTTAATAAACGCACACGATAATATTGAAGATAATCAGGAACGGCAGAACCAACACCGGCGGCATCCTGGTGATTACACATACCATGAATTTTTGTATAAACGCCATTTACAAATAAGCCACTGTCAGTAACATTTATGGTGCGAATTCCAAAGCGAATTTTTTCACTATCAATAACATTATTTTGATTTTTTACAAGAACAACTGCGCGGTATAAATAAGGATCATCAACACTCCACAATTTTGGATTTGTAATATTTATTTTTTGTGTGATGGTCTTTGTATCGTTGTTTAAAATTAATATTGATTGTGGTGTTGATTTACCAATAATATTTCCATCGCGATCAGTTATATAAGATGCGATAATATTGTTGGATGAATTGTTGTTTTGATTTTCTATCGTTGATTGAATATTTACGGTTGCACTTTTTCCGTTCACATCACTAAAAACAAAAACACCATTTGTTGCAATGTGTGTGTTGTTATATTCATTCAACCAAACATGACGATAAATTCCTGCGCCTTCATAAAACCAGCCTTCATATTGCGATGCATCAACACGCACAGTAATAATATTTTCTTTATGAAAGTTGATGAGGTCTGTTATATCATAAGCGCAACCAACATAACCACTTTTATTATTGCCCACAAAAAAACCATTTACCCAAATTGTTGCATCACGAAAAATTCCATCAAACTGAATTTGAAAACGATGACCTGAATCATTTGCATTAACTATAAAATGTTTGCGGTACCAACCAATACTTGTTTCAGGAAATAAACCACCAACAGGTTTATAACCGTGGCTTTCCACATCATCACTTGGTGAGTTTGCGAAAGGCAATTCAACCACCCAATCATGCGGAAGATTTAATGCACGCCAAAAACTATCGTTGAAATGCGTATCAGCCGGCGTTCCTGGCGCATAACCTGATTTTGAGAAGATAGTTGCAATGCTATAATTAAAATCTTTTGCAGGATTATTTGCACTGCCAAAAGCAAATTTCCAATCATCATCAAAACTTATTTTTCTTGTTGGCAATGATTGAGCAAACACGTTTGTTGTTAGCGCAATTAATATCAGCAAAAAATAAAATTGTTTGGCTTGCATGTTAACATGTTTATTGAATTAAGCGAATATCAAAATAAAATACGATTATCAAATCATGCTATAAGGCTTTAAATATTTAATTATTTTTGCAAAAAATTTTAATGCCTGTTATATCTATGTTTTATGGACTTATTGTTACTATGTATTTTTTAGATACAAAGCAACATAAGTTACCTCATATACATGTCAAGTACAATGAATTTGAAGCAGTATATGAAATTCCTGATGGCAATTTATTAGAAGGAAAATTGCCCTCGAATAAAGAAAAACTCGTTAAAGCATGGATAGAAATTCATCATGAAGAGTTAATGGCGAACTGGCAACTGGCTGTAACAGGAAATCAAATATTTTCAATTGATCCTTTAAAATAAAATTGATGAATCCAAGAGTGCAAAACGTAAAATGTAAAGATGAAAAACATCTTATTGTAACATTTGAAAATGGCGAACAGAAAGCGTTTGATATGTCGCCATATTTTATATATCCGGTTTTTAAACCTTTAAAAGATCGTGTATTTTTTAATAAAGCCCATGTTTTATATGGAACAGTTGCATGGAATAATGAAATTGATATTGATCCTGATACACTTTATTTAGAAGGTAAACTATTAAGTTGATTAAACTACTTATGTTTTTACTGAAAAGCCTCCAAAGCTTCTGTTGGTTTTCCGTTGTTATCAAACGCACCAAGCGAATAACCGAGCCAGTTATTATAACTTTCAGGTTCCCAATAAAACACACCTAAACCGTTTCCTTTTGCAACAGATCTTGTTTTAGAAATGATGTCTGCAAGAAATGATTTGCATGCTGTAGAATCTGTCCAGCTCATTCCAACTTCGCAGATCATAACAGGTTTATTGTATCGTGAAATCATATCATTCATGTTGGTTAAACATTGTGCATCTAATGTTGACCAATTGGTTGATGAAGGATATAAAGACATACCAATTACATCCCATTTTGCATTGTTGGTTTTTAATCCATCGAAAATATAACGGAACAAATTATTATCAAATCCATTTGAAATATGCACAATAACTTTTGTTGTATCGAATACAGATTTTACAGCATCATAACCTGCCGTAACCAACGCCGCAAAGTTTGCCATGTTGGTTGAAGCGCGCCCATCTTCCCATAACATCCCATCGTTGGTTTCGTTGCCAACCTGCACCCATTCCGGATAAATACCGTTTGATTTCAACGTATCCATTACATGCTTTGTATAAGATGATAAAGTATCTTTCAAATCATTAAAGTTTAATGAAGCCCACGCCGCAGGTTTATTTTGTTTACCCGGATCTGCCCACCAATCGCTGTAATGAAAATCAATCATAATGCGCATGCCTGCTGCTTTTGCGCGTTTTGCTTTTGCAACAACATCTGCAGTATTGCACCAGCCATCTGTTGGGTTTACCCATGCACGCAAACGAATTGAATTCATGCCTTCATCTTTCATAACCTGGTAACAATCTTCTTCAACACCGTTACGATTATAAAATTTATAACCATTGCTTTCCATTTCGGTGAGCCAGCCTATGTCTGCACCTTTTGCGAAAGTTGAATTGCTGGTAACTGTTGTATCAGGCGGTGGATTTGTATTTGTATCTCCGCCATTATTATCCGGCGGTGCAGAATTGCTTTTACTGCAACTAACAATGCCTGCAAGCAAACAAATAAATAAAATATTTTTTTTCATACCGATTTATAATTAAGGTTGATGAATATTTTTTCTTTGAGATGACTCTCTTAAAACAAGAACCGGGTTTAGAACGATCTTTTTTTCAACAGCATCTTCATTTTTGTTTTCTATTATTTGCAATAATAATTCAAATGATTCTTTTCCCATTGTAACGGTTTGCTGATCTATGGTTGATAAAGTAGGAGAGATGTGCTCACCAAATAATTCATTGGCAAAACCAAATACACCAAACTCATCAGGAATTTTTATGTTGTGAATTTTTAATTCTTTCATTACACCTAATGCTGTAAAATCTTCCGCAGCAAAAACGGCATCGGGTTTTTCTTTTAATGAAAGAAAATGATGCATTGCTTTTTTACCTGATTCAATAGATATATTTCCTTCATAAATAAATTGATCGTTTAAAGAATAATGATAATTCTTAAGTGCATCTTCATAACCTCTTTTTCTATCAATAAAAATTTTTAAATGCTGCGGCCCCGAAACATGAGCAATATTTTTATACCCGTTTTTAATAAGATTTTCCGTTGCAATGTATGCGCCTTTGTAATCATCAACCACTACAGAAGAAATGCCGATATTATCATTTGCACGATCAAAAAAAACGAGCGGCACTTTTTTCTTTTTTATAAGATCATCATAGAAAACATAATCGCTTGTGTCTTTCGCAACAGAAACAAGAATGCCATCAACCTGTGCGGCTAACAAAGTTTCAATGCCTTTTATTTCGTGCTCGTGTGTTTCGTTGGATTGATACAGCAGCACATTGTAGCCTTTTTCGTTCGCGCATTTTTCAATACCATGCACAACCGAACCAAAAAAATTTGTATCGGCAGAAGGTATGATAACGCCGATCATGAAAGTTTTTCCCGAACGCAGGGAAGAAGCAACGCGGTTTCTTTTATAATTAAGTTTAGCAGCAACTTTTAATACAGATTGTTTAGTAGAATGGCTGATGGAAGGATGATCTTGTAAAGCTCTTGAAACGGTTGCGGCAGTAATATTCAGTTCGTTGGCAATACTTAAAATAGTAGCAGGCTTATGCATTTGTGCAATCGTTTGTGTTAAACTTGCTTAATAAAAAATTAAAAAAATAATAAATCTTCAACAAAAATAAATCTTTTGCTGTTAATTTTTTTTTTGCGCGAAATAAAAAAAGAAGCATCTTTATGTAAACGATTGCATGAAATAGGATTTTTTTTAAGTTCATGCAACATTTGTTAATTTTTTTTTGTTTATGAAGTGTAATAAGTACACATTTGTATTTTGATTGTGTGAATAGTCCACTTAATGCTCGATTGCTTAGATATGATTTCGCAACTTCCATTATTAAAAACAAGAAATGTTATGCCGCAGAAGGTAAAAACAAACGTGTGTTTACTTTTTGTTTTTAAGGTATGCATTATAAGACAGGAACTATTTTCAGATTTACCCGGGCTTGCTATTACAACCAAATCTCACTAATCATTTTTATATATAAAATCAAAAGCAAACTATGAATCTTCGACAACTGTTTATGGGTATTGTGCTGCTGTTCATTGGCAGCATGTCTGCTAAAGCACAAAAAACAATTTCCGGTATGGTTACTGATTCGGCGAATAAAGCGCCATTATCATCGGTTACCATATTGGTAAAGGGTTCTAAAAAAGGAACCCAAACTACGCAAGACGGTAAGTTCACGCTTACTGTTCCTGAAAATGCAACTACATTGGTTATTTCATCTGTTGGTTATGGCAGCAAAGAGGTTGCAATAAATGGTGAAAGCCTGGATATTTATTTAAGCCAGGCAAGCACATCATTAACAGATGTTGTTGTAATTGGTTATGGTTCGGTTAAGAAAAAAGATATTACCGGGTCAATCACTACCGTTGGTACAAAAGATTTTCAGAAAGGTTCTATTACATCTCCCGAGCAATTAATTGCAGGCAAAGTTGCCGGTGTTACTATTACTTCTAATGGTGGCCAGCCCGGAGCAGGAAGTGTTATCAGGATAAGAGGCGGCGCTTCTTTAAATGCGAGTAACGATCCTTTAATTGTAATAGATGGTGTGCCTTTGGATGGTGTAGATTTTCAAGGATTAAATCCAAATGATATTGAAACATTTTCTATTCTTAAAGATGCGGCGGCAACTGCTATTTATGGTTCACGCGCATCTAACGGCGTTATTATTATTACAACTAAACGCGGCAGAAGTGGCAAGCCTTTGATAAACTTTAATACGCAGCTTTCTGCTTCTAAAATACAGAAAGAATATCCCGTGCTTTCTGCCGCACAATTCAAAAATACAGTTGACTCGTTTGGCACACCCACACAAATTGCTTTAATGGGTGATGCAAATACCGATTGGCAAAAACAAATTTATCAAACAGCATTAACTACGGATAATAACTTAAGTATTGCAGGTAGTTTAAAAAATATTCCTTATCGTATTTCGGGTGAATATCTTAACCAGCAGGGCGTTTTAAAAACTGATAATTTACAAAGAGAAGCTTTATCAGTTGTACTGTCGCCAATGTTGTTTGATAAACATCTGAAGATTGATATCAACCTTCATGGTTCAAGCACTGATTCGCGTACAGCCAATACAAGTGCCATTGGTAATGCAGTAGATTTTGATCCTACACAACCGGTTTTTAGCGGGGATAAGAATTCATTTGGCGGATATTACGAATGGAAAAATAATGATACAACGCCAAACTCATTATCAACACGCAATCCTGTGGGTTTATTGCAACAGTACAATGCACAAAATCATGCATTAAGAAGTTTTGGCAATGTTCAGTTTGATTATAAATTTCATTTTCTTCCGGCTTTGCATGCCAACCTTAATTTAGGTTATGATGTTGCAAAATATGATGGAACAACCAAGGTGCCGGCAGATGCTGCGCAATCATACAATTCGATTCCAAATTTAAGAGGCCAGAATAATCAATATTATAACAACCACACAAATAAAGTGCTCGAGTTTTATTTAAGTTACAATAAAGACATAGCATCAATAAAAAGTAATATAAATGCTGTAGCTGGTTATGGTTATTATAACAATCACTATTTTAACAGGAATTATTATGGAATAAGTGCATCAAACGATACGATACCTGGTTCCAAGCCATCTTATCCATCTTCATACAGCGATGTTACACTGTTGTCTTACTATGGCCGTTTAATATATACTTACAACGATAAATATATATTGATGGGTTCTGTTCGTACAGATGGTTCTTCACGATTTGGGCCCGGCTACAAATGGGGCGTATTTCCTTCGGGCGCATTTACCTGGCGTATAAACCAGGAAAACTTCCTGAGAACCTCCAATATTGTTTCAGATTTAAAATTACGTTTAAGCTATGGCGTTACCGGCCAGCAGGATGGAATACCTTTCTATTCTTATCTTAACTATTATGCATTAAGCGGTAATAATTCACAGGTTAATTTTGGAAATAATTATTACAATTTCTTTAATCCGCCACCTTTTGCTGCCGATTTACAATGGGAAGAAACAGCAACTACAGATGCAGGGATTGATTTTGGTTTTTTGAACAACAGAATTACCGGAAGCGTAGACTATTATTATAAGAAAACAAGCCATCTTTTAGCCTCGGTATATGTTCCGGCATTAACTAATTTCGGAAATAAACTAACCCGTAATGTTGGTAATATGACTGATAAAGGCGTTGACTTTAATATTAATGCAACTGTAGTAAAAAGCAAAGATTTTTCGTGGGATATAGGATTTAATTTTTCTTATAATGAATTTAAAATTACCAACCTTTCTGTAATACAGGATTCTTTAGCAAAAGCAGTAAGCGATATTCCAGTTGGCGGAATTCAGGGTGGCACAGGTAATACCATCCAGGTTTTATCAGTTGGTTATAGTCCTTATACTTTTCATGTTCTTCAACAAATTTATGGCACTAACGGAAAACCAATTGAAGGTTTATATGTTGATCAGGATAGAAATGGTACCATTACGCAGCCTAACGATCTAATATATTATAAATCACCAAACGCGCCGGTTACTTTTGGCTTTACTACATCTTTAAATTATAAAAAGTGGAATGTGAGCACCGTGCTTCGTGCAAGCGTTGGCAATTATGTGTATAATAATGTGGCATCTAATCTTGCAGTAACCAGAAACATTTTAAATCCTACTAACTTCCTGGCTAATGCGCCATCATCAATCACAAATACTTATTTTGGTAATAACCAGTATTTCTCATCTTATTTTGTTGAGAATGGATCGTTTCTCAAAATGGATAATCTTGGAGTTGCTTACGATGCAGGTTACTTATCAAAACATTCTTATAATTTAAGGGTTTCTCTAAACTGCCAGAATGTATTCACTGTAACAAAATATACGGGTTCTGATCCTGAAATAAATGGAGGTATTGATAACGTAATTTATCCACGGCCACGGGTTTTTACACTTGGCGCAAACCTTACATTTTAATTGTGTAATAAGATTATTAAAATAAAAAGTATGAAAAATATTCTTTTTAAAAATTCGCTTTCTTTTCTTGCTGTTGTTTTAATCTTTTTGTCATCGTGTACAAAAGATTTAAACCGCATACCGGCAAATTCTGTTTTTGCTGATTCTGTTTACAGCAATGTTGCAGGTTATACCACTGCTTTAGCCAATGTTTATGGCGGGTATGTTTTAACCGGAACCGGCGGTCCCGGTACTTCAGATATTGCAGGTGTTGATGCGGGCACTTCAGATTTTGTAAGATGTTTGTGGAATACGCAGGAACTAACTACAGATGAAGCTGTTTGTGCATGGGGCGATCCTGGTGTGCCTGATTTTCATAACATGAGCTGGACTTCTTCTAACCCGATTTTAATAGGGTTGTATGCAAGAAGCCTTTACCAGATTACTTTGTGCAACAGCTATATTTCGCATTGTTCAGATGCAGAACTTGCAAGCCATAATATTACAGGTAACGATGCTGCAACCATCCAGGAATTTAAAGCTGAAGCCCGTTTTTTAAGGGCATTTCAATATGCAATTTTAATGGATGCATTTGCCAACCCGCCGTTTGCAACAGATTCAAATGCCATCGGGCCATTATCTTTCCCAAAACAAATAAAGCGTGCAGACTTATTTAATTATGTTGAATCAGAATTGTTATCATGCAGCACTTCATTAACAGCGCCACGCCAAAATGAATATGGCCGTGCAGACCAGGCCACAGCATGGGCTTTGCTGGCGCGTATTTATTTGAATGCTGCCGTGTACACAGGCACACCGAGGTACGACGATGCTATAACCTATTCAAGCAAAGTTATTAATGCAGGCTATAGTTTAATGCCATCTTATGCAGACCTTTTTAAAGGCGATAATAACTTAAACAATCCTGAAACTATCTTAGCTATCCCGTACGATGGAATTAATACACAATCGTATGGTGGCACTACATTCCTGGTTAATGGTTCCTGCGCAAATTCTACTTATACTGAAGGCAGCCCGGGTTATTCCATGAGTTCATCAAACTATGGTGTACCAGGTGGCGGATGGGCAGGTAACAGAAGTACGTCAAAACTTCCCAATCTCTTTCCAACTCCCGATAATTCAGTTGATAAGCGTGGCATATTTTTAAACACACCTGGTGTAACACAAACTATATCCAGCATAGCGCAATTTAACCAGGGCGTTCCTGTAAATAAGTTTACCAACATTACATCGCAGGGTGTACAGGCAGAACCAAATGCCGGCGGTGTTTTTTGCTCCACTGATTTTCCACTATTTCGTTTGGCAGAACAATATTTAATTTATGCAGAAGCTGTTTTGCGCGGAGGAAATGGTGGTGATGCGGCTACAGCACTTTCATACATTAATTTATTAAGAGAAAGAGCTTACGGAAGCGCTTCAGGTAATATTACATCTGCAGACCTTACTTTGCCGTTTATATTAGATGAAAGAGGCAGAGAATTATACTGGGAATGTTTTAGAAGAACAGACCTGATAAGATATGATGAATTTACAGGCAGCAATTATTTATGGCCGTGGAAAGGTGGCGTTCAGAACGGAACAGGTACAGATGCACATTATAACATCTTTCCTATTCCAATTACAGATTTACAAGCGAATAACAATTTAACCCAAAACACCGGATACTAATCAATCATAATTTTTAAAGAAATATAAACCGTTATGAAAAATTATTTAAACAAGCTGGTAACTATTGCTGCACTTGGCATGATCGTTTTATCAGCATGCAAAAAAGAAGGCACTGATGTTACATATAATGGTAATGGTACGGCACCGGCACTATCTTCAACCGTAAGCGATACAATTGCTTTAAGTGATGCTACCAAAGATGACCAGGCTGTAACTTTTAAGTGGACAAATCCTAATTATACATTCAGCGATGGTGTAAGCTCTTTGAATGTTACATATAACCTT
>JBDUEO010000097.1:0-9266 GCA_040002335.1 Parafilimonas sp.
CGTGGAAACCTATTGCAGGTGTATCATCAAATTATTGGAAGAAAAGCGGAAGTTCAATTTATTATAACACCGGTAATGTTGGTATCGGGCTTTCAAATCCTGCTTATAAATTAGACGTAAAAGGAGACGTTAATATAAGTTCAGGAAGTGTATTTCGTATTAACGGAGCAAGGGTTTTATATGATGATGCACCCAATCAAAATATGTTTGCCGGCGATAATGCAGGTATTGTAAATACAGGTTATAACAATACAGGTATTGGGCCATTATCTTTACATAAAAACACAGGCGGAAATTATAATACAGCAGTTGGTGCAAATAGTTTAGGTGCAAATACAACAGGCGCATCCAATGCCGCATTGGGAGAAAAAGCATTAACCGCTAACACAACAGGAAATTACAATGCTGCATTTGGTTCAGGAGCAATGTACAAAAACACAACGTCGGCAAATAACGTGGCAGTTGGTTACCAGAGTTTATACAACAATGTAAACACAGGAAATAATGTAGCTATAGGATTTCAAAGCTTATATAAAAGTGGCGCCAGTGAAAATGTAGCTGTAGGTTACCAAAGCATGTATAATAATACTTCAGCATCAGACAATATTTCAATAGGCTTCCAGGCAATGTATAATAACACAAGTGGAACAGGTAATGTAGCTGTAGGCACACAATCTTTATATAGTAATACTATTGCAATAAATAATACAGCTGTAGGATATCAGTCTCAACATTCAAACACAAGCGGCACGGCAAACACATCATTAGGCTGGGCAAGCCTTGATGCAAATGCAGGTGGTTATAATAATACAGCAATAGGAAATGCGGCGATGGAATATAATGTTTCCGGAGCTTATAATACTGCAGTTGGTTCAACAGCATTATTAAATAATACCGGCAATTCAAATACAGCAGTGGGCGAAAAAACTATGCAGGCAAATACGTCGGGCAGTTCAAATACGGCATTAGGATCCGGTGCGCTTCAAGCCAATAACTCCGGCAGTTCAAATACTGCAATTGGCTTTCAATCTTTATTCAGGAATACTACAGGTTTTAATAATGTAGCACTTGGTTACCAGGCAGGAAATGGTAATAACATTGCATTCCATAATATTTATATAGGAAACCAGGTAGCACCTTTAAACGATGGAAACTATAATATTTTTATGGGTGATTTAGCAGGTAACTCAAATACAAATGGTGAGTTTAATGTTTACATTGGTTATGGAGCCGGAAAGAGTTTTACAGGCACAGATTTTAATACCTGTCTTGGTTATGATGCAGGACAATCTTCAACAGGTGGCGGTAATACTTTTGTTGGATATTATTCTGATGTTAGTCCTTCTTCTCCTAACGTAAGTAATTCAGGAAGTTTTGGCTACCAGGCAATTGCTACCGCTGCCAACCAAATCTTTATGGGTAATCCTGTAGTTTCTGCAATTGAAACTTTTGGAAGTTTTCTTGGAATTTCTGACGGACGATATAAAAAGAATATAAAAACAAATGTAGTGGGACTTGATTTTATAAACAAGTTGCGGCCTATTACTTACAACCTGGATGTACATGGCTTAAATAACAAGCTTGGTATTAAAGAAGATAATGTGATGAAAGCTGCATCAGATATTAAAGCTAAAAAAATTGTAAGTGGTTTTGTAGCGCAGGAAGTAGAGAAAGCTGCAAAAGATGTAAACTATGATTTTGGTGGTGTACACGATCCTGAAAACGATGGCGATTTTTATGCTTTAAATTATTCTGCTTTTGTAGTGCCTTTAGTAAAAGCAGTGCAGCAACTAAGTGCAAAGAATGATTCGCTTGTACAAGCAAACACTTCTCTGCAATCACAGATAAATGAAATGAAAGCTGCTATTCAAATGCTGGCAAATAAAGAAGGTGTAGATCTGTCAACAGTTAATAGTCAACAAGCAACAATTAGCGCTCAACTTTCAAATGCTTCGCTTGCGCAGAATGTTCCCAATCCTTACAATCACACAACTTCAATTGCATACAACTTACCAGCAACATTTTCAACAGCTCAAATTATTGTTACAGATAATGCAGGCAAAGTTTTGAAAACAATAATTATTTCAGGCCAGGGAAAAGGAGTGTTGAATCTTGATGCATCTTCACTTGCAGCAGGCGCTTACAATTATTCTTTATATGTTGAAGGAAGAATGATTGATACAAAGAAAATGATTTTGACAAAATAGCCAATCTATGAGTTACATAAAAGCGCTTTCAATTGAGGGCGCTTTTATTATTTAGCAACGCTTGCGTCACTCATTTTTTTATCTGAATATTTTCATCGTGTTATTTTAAATTTAACGCTGGTGCGTTAATCTTTACCCCTCTTCAAATATATATTCTATTATAATTTACATATTATGTAGCTTCGTTGTTTACTTAAAAGATTGGTACCTGATGGCATTATTTGACATCAATCTCCCTCAAACGATATTAAAAAGATTAGGCTTGCCGCAAAACGATTTTCGCAGGCAACAACAGCGCGTATTAAAAAAGCTATTGCACAAAGCAAGGTTCACTGAATTTGGCCAGCAATATCGTTTTGATGAAATTTTGCTGCAGGAAGATCCTGTGAAAAAATTTCAGGAATTAGTTCCACTTTTTAATTACAATAAAATTTATGAAGCCTGGTGGCACAGAACATTAAAAGGCACACCTGATGTTTGCTGGCCTGGCAAAATAAAGTACTATGCTTTAAGTAGTGGCACCAGCGAAGCGGCAAGTAAATATATTCCGGTAACCAATGATTTGCTTAAAGGCAACCGCATTGTAATGATCCGGCAAATACTTTCGCTGCGTAATTACAGCGATCTTCCAATGCGTTCAATTGGTAAAGGATGGCTGATGCTTAGTGGCAGTACGGCATTGCAAAAGGGTGCCGGTTATTATGCTGGTGATTTGAGTGGCATTACTGCGAAAAAAGTTCCTTTCTGGTTTCAGCCATTTTATAAGCCGGGCAAGAAAATTTCCCGTCAGCGGAATTGGACGCGCAAGCTGAAAGAGATTGTAAAGAAAGCTCCTGAGTGGGATATTGGTTTTATTGTTGGCGTTCCTGCATGGATACAAATGTGCATGGAAATGGTTATAGAAGAATATCATCTGAATACTATTCATGATATATGGCCTAACCTCGCTTTTTTTGTACACGGCGGCGTTAGCTTTCAACCTTATAAAAAAAGCTTTGAAAAATTACTTGCCAAACCACTTACGTATGTTGAAACATATTTAGCAAGCGAGGGCTTTCTTGCTTATCAGGACCGGCCAAATGCTTCGGGAATGCGGCTTGTAACTAATGAACATATCTTTCATGAATTCATCCCTTTTGATGATAAAAATTTTGATGTAAACGGAGATCCCCTTGCAAATCCACAGGTATTAACAATAGCTGAAATAGAAGAACACAAAGATTATGTAATAGTCATCAGTACAAGTGCAGGTGCGTGGCGTTATATTGTTGGCGATACCATTCGGTTTACTGATAAGAAGCGTGGTGAAATTGTAATTACCGGCCGCACAAAACATTATCTTAGTTTAGTTGGCGAGCATTTAAGTGTTGAAAATATGAATAGGGCAATTGAGCTTGCAAGTAGTGATATGAATATTTCAATTCCGGAATTTACTGTTGCCGGCGAGCCTTATGAAAATTTGTTTGCGCATCATTGGTATGTTGCCTGCGATGATCCCGTAAACGCTGAAACACTTCGCTATAAAATAGACGAACATATTAAGCAACTGAATGATGATTATGCAACTGAAAGAACCAGTGCATTAAAAGAAATTCTTCTTGATGTTTTGCCTGAAAAAACGTTTACACATTTTATGCGCAGCATGGGTAAAATTGGTGGCCAGCATAAATTTCCACGTGTGCTTAAAGGTAAAATGCTTGAAGACTGGAAAAAGTTTTTACAAGCTGAACTTGTAAAAGAATAATCATTAAGAAGTTCCCGGTACAATTTTCAGTTGTATATCTTTCTGCAAAAATTTAGCTAAAGAATCTTTTACTGTAAGTGTATCCGAAATTTTAGTGGGCTTAAAAATATATAAATTATAAAACTTTGTGTTGTTATGTATAAAACTATCGTAACCCGCATCATTTCCAAAACTTTTTAACTGCGCTGTTCTTGTTTGTACACGTAGTAAAGATGCCGTTGTTTCAAAAATATATTTAATATTCAATTTACTGTTGCTATCTGATAAAGCACTTGTTTGTCGCAATTTTAATGTATTTGTATCAACAGAAAGATTTGCATTTTGAACAACTGCAGCAGCGTTTTTAAGTGTATCAGAATTATTAATTACCGTTTCAGTTGCATCAACTGTTTTTGATTTACTAAAAAACTGGTACGCCTGCCAGCCTAAACCACCAAGAATCGCAATTACTATAAGCAGTGTTATTAATTGTATGGCAGAACGGTTACTTTGTTTTTTACGCTTGTCTGTAACAGGCTGCACGTTTATTTTTGCAGGTTTGTTTACTTCAGAATAAGGAAGATATTCATACACGCCCGTTTTGTTTGCTTTAATAAAACCAACACCAGGCACTTCATAGCTTTTTCCAATGTTTATAAATTCTCTAACCTGCGCAAAATGAGATTCAATATCTGATGCAATAAGGTATTTGCTTTTTGCTATTCTTTCAGCAATAAAACTTATAAGTTCTGGTGTTGTTGCAGCTTTTTTATCGCAAACAAAAACTACAGAACCTGCTTGTTGATCATGTGCTGAACCAGAAGTTTTAAGCGTACCAATTTTTTCAAGCGTAACTTCTTTGTACTCGTGCAGGTAATCGGTTATATAATTATCAAATCGGTTCAACATAATTTTTAAACTGCAAATTTAATGCAGCGTATTAAAATATTTTTTTGTTTCTAAATTCAATATAAGTTATGAATACCATTTTTAAGCAATATAAAAAGCAAAGCAGCGTTAGCTAAACACATAACGTCTATTATGCTTTCAGAGAAAGAAAAAGCATTTATTGAATATTGGGAGCAAAACAGGTTAAAAGAAAAATCAATATTGAAACAGTTTTTTCCCGGGCTTCCTATAGGCCTTGCAATGGGTGTTGCAATTTTAATAGTTCTATATTCAGGTTGGTACGAAAGAGCAAATATGGTTGAGAATTCAGAAAGCAACCCAATCGTTTTATTTGTAGCTATTGCCGGCATAGTTGCCTTTACTGGTTTTTTTTATAAAAAGTTTCGATGGGAAATGAATGAGCAGGCTTATAGAGAATTAAAATTAAGAAAAGAACGTTCTGAAAAAAATGCTGTTGCAAACACAGATACTAAAATTGATTGATATATAAAAAAGATGATACCCGAAAACAAGCTGATGAAAAACTTTACACTATTGTTTTTTGCTGCACTTTTTTTTACTGCATGTTCTAAGAAAAATGATAGTTCATGCATGCCTGTTTCACCGCAATCAGAAGCGGGTTCGATGGCTGCTTATTGCACTGCACATGGCTTAAATTGTACTGTTGACAGTAATGGAATTTATTACCAGATTATTGATGAAGGTTCTGGTATTACGCCAACTGAAACATCTGTAATTACTGTTACATATACTGCTTCAACACTTGATGGAACCCTTATTGAAGATCAAACTTCATCGCCAACTACAGCAACGCTTAACCAGTTTATAGAAGGTTGGCGCATTGCAATTCCGTATATACAAAAAGGCGGGCATATTAAAATGATAATACCATCTTCGCTTGCTTACGGATGTACCGGAAATAATTCAATACCGCCCAATTCGCCGTTATATTTTGATGTTGTTTTGGTTAATGTAAATTAAAGCAAGTTTTAATCAGCCTAAAAAATTTCTGCAATCATACATCTTGCACTGCCGCCACCGTTTGTTTCTATGGAAGTAAGATCAGCATAAATAATTGTATTAAATTTTTCAAGCTCACTTATTTGTTCCGGTGTTAATGTATTATAAGCTTGTGCTGACATTACCAATATTTTTTCTCCGTCTTTATTTTGAAGCTGAAGCATGTTGCCTGCAAAATGATTCATCTGATCAGCCGTAATATCAATTATTTTTTTACCTGATTTTATAATTGTGTTTTTTACAAGCGCTGATTGTTTCTCATCTTTAATTGAATCAAGACAAATAACAACATATTTATCTGCAACGCACATCATAACATTTGTATGATAGATTTCATTTCCATTATCATCAACTGCTATAAAAGTGCAAGGCGTGTAATTCATCTTATCGCAAAATTGCTGCAACACTTTTATATCAGTTCTTGGCGAAATACAAGCGTAAGCAATTTTATTTTCACGGTCTAATACCATACTTCCGGTGCCTTCCAGAAATATATTTGTTTCTTCAAAATTTGTAAGATCAATTTGATTTGAAATTGAAAATTTTTCCGTGAGTTCATCCAGTACATGTTGCTTCCTTTCTGCGCGCCGGTTTTTAGCATACATCGGGTACAAAACAATAGTTCCGTTTTCATGAAAAGAAATCCAGTTATTAGGGAAAATTGAATCAGGCGTGTGTGGTTGCGGCGTATCATTTATCACTGTAACATCAATAGTATTTTCACGAAGTTTTGTAACGAGCGCATCAAATTCATTTAATGCTTTTTCCTGTGCAGATTCTGCATTGCCAAGTATTTGAAAACTATTATTTACAGCAGTTTCTGTATTGAACGTAAATGCAACCGGCCGTATCATTAAAACCTTATTTGTGTTTTGCATAAAAAATGTTTCAGTTTTTTGTTTCAATGTTTTATTGTTGAACATTATAAATAATTGTTGAAACCTTAAACATTAAAACTTTTAAATTATAATTCAGTTATTACATCAGCTTATCGCGCAGCAATGGCATGCTCATACAATGCGATCCGCCACGCGCTCTTGAAAGTTCTGCTGATGGCAATAATATCAATGTATCTTTTACATCCTGTGGTTGTAAACCATTATCAAATTTTTTAAAAAGCGCCGCTGTTGTAATAACATCAAAACCGTTTTTACGAAAACTGTTTGCCGTAAAATCGTTCCTGTCATAACCAATTACAACACCTTCTTTTAAAGCCACAACATTGCATGAATCTGTCCATTGTTCTCTATCATCGTAAGGAAATTCATTTCCGCCGCTGTAAATTATTTTCACATCTTCAGGTTTACAGCCATAATCTTCTATGCTCACTTGTTTTAATAATTCTTCTATGCCCGAAATATTTTTCCTTGTAAGGCTATAATCTTTATCAGGCTTGTATGCTTCATCGTTCGGTTTATAAAATTGCAGTACTTCAGGATCTTCGATAGCAATTAAATCTGGCTGATGCATTAAACCTTTCAAATACGATTGCTTTACTTTATTTTCTGCGGAAATAATGTTTTCAGAATATCTTCCGTACAATACCCAAACATTTCGTTTTACCTGCGTAAAAATCGTATCAATATGCATCTGCGCCCTGTTCTTTGCAATTTTTACAACAGAAATTTTTTCAATGCCAAGCTGGTATGAAAATATGGTATGAATGATTTCATTAATTGCATTTGAAGAGGTTCTTTCGCTACAGCCAACAATTAAATGTTGCGGATGTATCATCATTATATCGCCGCCTTCAATGCTTATAAAACGCGCTTTACGCTCCAATTCTTCATACAAAAAGAAATCGCTGTCTTCAATTACTTCCATCACTTTAGATGTATCTTCTTTAAATAAAAAATACATCGCCAGAAATTTTGTAATAAGCGATTCGCGTTTTCTTGCTGTAGTTGCCATTCTGCTTAAAAGAATATGATCTTTTATCATGATGCCAATATCTCTTGTAAAAATAAAATTTGGCACCGGTGGAAATATATATTGATCTTCTACAAGACCACTTGCAGTTTTTGGCAATATTCCGCTGATAAGAATTTTTGCAAGCAATGCATTATCGCCGATGGCTTCAAGTTGTTGTTGCGTTTTATGACTTGATTCTTCATACGAACAAACAGCAGAAATTAATCTCAATTTTACACTATCATCTTTTAATATCAGCTCAAGCAAATGCTGTACTTCAAGTACTTTATCAGAATTAAAATATTCTTTTTTGCCGGGAATAAAACAGTTCGCTTTTGTTTTTTCATCGCTGCTGCTCTGGCATTTTTTTATATACTGAATTTTGTCTGCATCAAGAAAATACAACAATAACATTACATAATGATTGTACTCTTTTTGCATGCTTTTTAAATGTACAATATCATCATATAAATTATCAGAAAAAGTGCTGGGTATTATTTTCCCAATACCGCCATCAGGACTGTGAATAATTAATTTTCGCAACGTTCCTATTTCAGATTCTACATAATACTTGTTATCATGATGCATAAAATATTTTTTTTTGATTTTTTAAGAAGCTAGTGAAACACCATTAAGGCAACAAGCTGCAGCAGTTAGATAAGATTCAAAAAAATTGCAAGCAATTGACCGTTTAAATTACGCTTCTTCATACTGAGGTTGCAAGATAAGCATTTTAGCCTCATCGCTTTTTGAAAAGCCTTTTATTGAAACAATGCGAAAGCGGACAAATAGTTCTTCTTTATACCAGTTTTCATTTCTTGTTTTCTTAATTACTTCTGTATGCTGCTGCATTTTGTACGCAAAATTTTTCATTGCTTCTTTATTTTGCCAAATGCT
The DNA here is from genome assembly GCA_040002335.1 of Parafilimonas sp. Lineage (GTDB taxonomy): Bacteria > Bacteroidota > Bacteroidia > Chitinophagales > Chitinophagaceae > Parafilimonas. The sequence goes on from JBDUEO010000097.1 coordinate 8,668, forward strand.
GAAAGTTGCCTGTTTTATCCACGGCACTTCTCCAATTCCATAAGACATAATTAAGCCTTGCGCCGATGACATTTTTTTTGAAACGCCATCAACATTATTCCAAAAACTTTTTAAACGGTTTAGATTAATTGTAGCGCGTGTTAACACAGCAATTGGCCCATCATGATCTGTTTGTTTTGGTAACTCGCCAAACACTTTTTTTTTGTCCCACAAACCAAACCCTTCAATTGGTTGTAATAAAAATTCCTTCAGATCACAATTAAAAAATTTTAAATAAGAATCAATAAAACCTGGTGCTTTTGTTTCGGCATTTGCTGCTGTAAATAATAGCGCCCATTGATTAAGATCAGGATGTATATCAAACGTTCCGTTTTTGCCGCTGCCCATCAACTTATAAAATTGTATTCTTTTATTGAAGTATAAAGGCAGCCGGAAAAACATCATAGACAGAAAACCAAATACGCCTGAATATTTTGGATAACGTGCTATTATTAAAGTGCAAAACATACTATTATTTTCCTGCTGCTAAAAAAATTACAATGCATAATATTAATGCAACTATTACTACTAATATTATTTTGTTTTTTTCCCAGCGTTCT
>JBDUEO010000098.1:0-9248 GCA_040002335.1 Parafilimonas sp.
TAATATTTCGCACGATGCCGTGCATGGCTCTTTGTCTTCAAATAAATCGGTGAATAAGGTATTGGGATATTCATTTAATGTAATTGGCGCCAACAGTTATATGTGGAACATTACGCACAATATTGTTCATCATACTTACACCAATATAGAAGGCCATGATGAGGATATTGAATTAATTTCTTTGCTGCGAGTGTCGCCGCACCAGAAACTGCGCAAAGTGCACCGTTATCAATATTTGTATGCTTTCTTTTTTTATAGCCTGTCTTCTTTATTATGGGTGTTTGTAAAAGATTATGTCAAGTTCTTTAAAAAGCAAATCGGTAATTACTCTAATAAAAAACACCCAAGGTCACAGTACTATATTCTTTTTATTTCGAAGGCTGTTTACTACACTCTCTTTCTTGTAATTCCGCTTGTTTTTATTCATACACAATGGTGGCTTATTTTGCTGGGGTTTGTTGCCATGCATTTGGTACAAGGGTTAACCATGGCTATTATTTTTATGCTGGCACACGTAGTGGAAGAAACAGATTTTCCTTTACCGGATGATACGGGTAATTTAAAAAATACCTGGGCTGTACACCAGCTTTATACTACGGCCGATTTTGGCCGCAATAATTCTTTACTCAGCTTTCTTTGCGGCGGTTTAAACTTCCAGGTAGAACATCATTTATATCCAAGGGTTTGCCACGTACATTATAAACGCATTTCTGAAATTGTAAAAGAAACTGCAGAAAGCTTTAACCTGCGTTATAATGATAATATATCTTTTTCCAGCGCTATTGCTTCGCACATCCGTTTTCTAAAAGCGTTAGGTAGAAATAAAGTTGTTGTTGCTGAGCATTAATTATTTTACTAAACTTGCGGAATGGCAACAAAGCAAGACCTCGATTTTACTTACTCAAGTATTGATAAGATTTTCCGTTTAAGTTTCGGAGAAATGGCCGATTACAGCGGTGCTATGTTTAACGGAAACTTCGGCATAACGGTGGAAGAAGCACAGAAACAAAAACACCAGTTTATTGCACAAAGCTTAAACATACAAAAAGGTTCTAAAGTATTGGACATGGCTTGTGGCTGGGGACCTTTTCTCAATCACCTAAGACATATTGGTGCAAAAGGCACGGGCGTAACACTTTCCAGGGGACAGGCAATGGCCTGTATAAAGAATGGATTGAAAGTTGAAATTATGGATTGCCGCACCGTTATGCCAGAAACATTTGGACAATTTGATGCTGTTACCTGCATTGGCGGGCTTGAGCATTTTTGTTCAATAGAAGAATATAAAGCCGGCAAGCAGGATGAGATCTACAGCAATTTTTTTAAAACCGTTTATAACCTGCTGCCTGCAAAAGGAAGATTTTATATGCAGACAATGGTATTTACTGATAAAACACCGCCGCTTGATAAAGTAAATGTTGATGCAGATAAAAACTCGGTTGAATATGCATTTGCTTTAATGCTAAAACAATTTCCCGGCTCATGGCTGCCTTATAGCGAAGAACAGGTAATAAAAAATGCAGCCCCTTACATGAAACTTATTTCTAAAAGCAGCGGCAGGTTAGATTATATACAAACGATAAAAGACTGGAGAAAAAAATTCAGAAAATTTAATTTGTATAAATACCTGTTGTATGCTTCACTTATACCAAAATATATTTTTGATAAAGAGTTCAGGCACCAGGTTGCGGTTTTTAAAATCAGCCCCAATAAAATATGCTTTGAAACGAGTATAATGGAACATTACAGGCTGGTGTTTGAAAAGATATAGCTTCTTTGCTAAAAATTTTTATTTGAAACGCTTTGTAACAGACAGCAACATAATTAATTGTTTTTTCTATCCTGCGGCAATAAGTTTCGTTGTTCAAAAATATAGGTTGTGTTTTTATCTTTTAGCCAGTCAATAAGTTTTAATACTCCAATTACATTTAGCGCAATACCAAGCGGAACACCAACCAAATAATCTGCGGTTGTAATTAAATTGTTTGCATAAATAATGTGAAAGAAACAGTAAACACAGGGCGCAAAAAATATCCAGCTTGTTATCATTCCCGCATTATAAAACGTTTTGCCTTTTATATTAAACAGGAATGTATGTGCAATAAAATTTCCTGATGATACCAGTATAACAGCAAGCCCCAGCCATATTGCCTTTTCGGCAAAAAATGCAGCGAGAAAATAAAATAACCATCCAATCACAACATTTATTATTAATGCTGTATTAGTATTTAGCGGGTAACGATCAGGCATTTTGCTATTGAACATTACCGTATTCAGCATACCTGGAAACGTTCCTGCAATTCGGTATTCTTCTAACTGGTGAAAAAATAAAGAAATTAAATTCAGCCACATTAATAACGCATAATGCGTAAGTGATTTAAGGTTTATAAAAACATATATCAACAAAATAGCAGATAAAATGCCGCCAAGGTCGTACCAATGTTTCCTAAACGTTTCCATGTAATTAATATTCGTTTTTTATACTGAATTTTTTAGAAGCTGGTTAAAAAAATGATCTACAGGTTTGGCTTCTTATATTCAGCACTATTTATGGCAACCGCGCTACCAGTTTCTCCGGTAATATTTTTAAAATAAGATAAACAATTTTCCATTTAAAACCGGGAACAATAATAAACCGCTTGGGTGTATGTACAATAGCTTTTGCTATAAACGAAGGTTCGAGCATCAATGATTCCGGCAAATTCAATCCTGCTGTCATTTTGCTGCGAATGTAACCCGCAACAATTACGTTTACCTGTATATTTCTTTCAGAAAGATATTGCCGCAACCCTGCCAGGTATTGCGTAAAAGCAGACTTTGTACTGCCATAAATAAAATTGCTTTTGCGGCCGCGTACACCAGAAAGCGATGAAAGGCCGATAATCTTTTCAAGCCCTGTATTATGTTTGTCGGCAACAATAATATTTATAATAGAAACTGCGCCGCAATAATGCACTTTCATCATTTGAAAACTGCTGTTCCAGTCAAGCATAGCAGCTTCATTATTTTTTAAAAAACCTGCTGCATACAATACAATATTTGGTTTGTAAGTCAGGTTATCATAAAACTGCTGATGCGTATCAAAAGCAGTAGCATCAAAATATTGTACCATTACATTGTTTGCAAAACCTTCGCGTTGCACAAATGCATTTAATTCGCCGGTACTTCGCGAAGCTGCTATTACGGTATGTCCGTATCTAATATATAAACGAATGGCTGCTTTAGCTACATCAGCATTTGCACCTAAAATAAGAACGGTTTTAGTTGCATTGTTCTTTTTGTTTGATAGCGGCATAATTATCAAATGTAGAATGCTGCCGGTTTAAAAGTTCAATAAAAAATTGTGTTGCTCTTGCCAATGCATTGCTCCAGACTAAAGTTTGAGGCTAATCAAAATGCTATAATATTGCTTCTTTATTCTGTTACTTTAGCGTTAATTCATTTTTGCAATTGGTATATTTCTTATTTTTCAATCTTTCTTAAATATTCAGCAAATCTTATTATGGTGATGCGTAAAAAAATAATACTGCTTGCCTTATTTCTTATTTTTTGCACTATAACACAAGCTCAGTATGCAAGCTGGATGATGGGTACATGGAAAAGCAGAAGCGAAACAATAACTCCTTATGGAAGCGTTGCCAGCACCATTCAGATCAAGGATGTCTCAGTTGAAAGTTTTACCGGAATTAAAACAAGAGAAATCAATAATGGTTTACATGCTAAGATTGTCATTTCAATATCTGGTGCTTTCAAAGGAAAAGGATTGTATTTGCAAGATGGGGAAGTTGTAAACAAACAAGAACCGGAAAACGGGCAGTGGTACGATTGTTCTGCATGTACGCAGGTAAATAAAATGATGATAAGTCGTGACAGCCTTATTTTAATTAACAGCATTTCGGATTGTAATGACAGGTGTAATGGTGAAACCGTTTATTACAAGTTGCTTTCTGAATATGATGATGATACACAACGATACCTTGTTGACAGGTTTGGAAGGCCTTCAGATATAATTGGTTTCCGGCCATACACTCAGCAGAAAGATGAAACGATTGCCTCTAATGATGATAATGATTCTTTACAAAATGATGTTGCTACCAACGCTACAGTAACTGACGTGAAAGAATTACAACATACAAATGATTCTATTGCTGATGCAATTAAGAAAGAAAAAAGGCATCAGGATTCACTGGAAAATATTGCAGGAATAAAACAGCAACAAAAAGATAATGCCGCCTCGCTGGCGTTGCAAAAAAAGCGGAAACAGGAAATAACCGATTCACTTGATCTTGTAAAACATAAAGAACAACAACACAACAAAGATTCATTGGATAATGTTGCAAAGTTGCAAAAAATAAAGCTGCGAACCGAAGATTCACTTCGTGACGCGCAGGCAAAAAAGCGGCAGCAGGAGATAGCCGATTCACTCAATCTTGCACAACAAAAGGAACAGCAACGCATAAAAGATTCGCTGGATAATGTTGCAAGACTCAAACAGCAACAAATAGAAGATTCCACCCAACTTGCGCAACAAAAGAAGCGCGAACAGGTGATAGATGACTCACTTAGTCTTGCAAAACAAAAAGAACAGCAACGCATAAAAGATTCACTGGATAATGTTGCAAGGCTTGAAAAAATAAGAACACAAACCGAAGATTCATTAAGAAATGTGCAGGCGAAACAAAGGCAGCAAGAGGTTGCAGATTCGCTTAGTCTCGCTAATCAAAAAAAACTGCAGCTAATAAAAGATTCACTCCAAAACGTAGCGGCAGTAAACCTGCAAAAACAGCGAACAGCAGATTCACTAAATGAAGTACAAGCATCAAAAAGGCAACAAGAAATAACGGATTCTTTAGCGGCTGTCCGCAAGCAACATTATAACGATTCATTGCAAAAAGCAGCTTTGGCAAAAGCTGTTGCGAAGCCCGCTACCGACACTGTTCCATCTGCAAACACAGCATTAACTTCCCGCACCAACGTACTGCTTCAAACCTACCATATTACTTCGCCGGATATTTTGATTGAGCTGTTTGATAACGGTGAAATTGATGGCGACAGGGTGAGTGTATTTCACAACAACGAGATTATTGTAAGCAACCAAACGCTGGGCATAAAGCCTATTACACTCAATATTCATGCAGACTCAGCACACCGTGAACATGAGTTTGTACTGGTAGCAGAAAACCTTGGAAGTATTCCGCCAAATTCTGCGTTGATGCGGATAACTGCAGGTAAACAGGTTTATAAATTATCCGTTAATACGGATATGAAAACGAATGCAAAAATTGTTTTTTATTACGATGGAAATTAAAGAGTATTCATCAGCATCTAATTAGTTGAATGAAGGGAAATTCTAAAACGTAGCATCTCATTCTGTGCACATTAATTATCTTATGAAGAGCCAATATAACGAACGAAGAATTACTGGCCTACGCCAACAAAAGCAATAAAGATAAAACACCTGCACTTTAATAAAACAACAATGCAATCTTGCCACATAACAAACGGATGATATTACAGCATATCATTAAAAAATAGCAATTCTTGTATTGATTAATTTTCCGTTTGCAGTGCATGAAATAATATACATTCCGTTTGTAAGGCCACTAGTATTTATTCGTATAATAGGGCTGGTTGAACTACCCTGTTTTACAGGGCTGCCATTTGCAGAAAATAATTTCCATTCGCAGTTAGTATTGCTGAGGTTTGAAATATTAATTTGTTTACCGGCAGCATTGTAAAAAGCAACAAGACTATTGTTACCGCTTCGTTGCAATTTTATCACCTTTGAATACGTAACACTTCCGTCTTTATCTGTTACCTGCAACTTGTAGTAGTTTATCTTACTGCCTTCAGCCACACATGAAAAACTATAAGGTGTACTGCCCGTGGTGTTATGTATTGCCTTTACGGTTCCTGCAGATGAAAATGTAATTCCGTTTTCACTTTTTTGCACAGTATAAAAATCTGCAGTGCTTCCTGCATCTGTTGCCCAGTTTAATACATCTGTATTGCCATTGTTGTGCCCTGTAAAAGAAAGAAGGTTTATCGCCAAAACTGCGTTGGTTATTTTGCAAAGCTCAAAACCCGCAGTAATATCATTATTGGTGGCTGATAAATATATCTCTGAATTATAATCAATAAATTTAAAATCATTGCTAAGGCTGGAAACCGGGTTTGTGGTGTTGGTTAGTGTAATAGGTTTTGTGCCGGTTGTACTGCCATCTGATTGCCAAACTGCGTAATTATAGCTGGTGCCTAACACTAAATATAATTCGCCATTAAAAATACCTGCAAAGTTAGAATTATAAACGCCTGTTTTAACAGGTATAGTACCTGCATCAGTACCATCGGTTCTCCATAAACCTGCAGAATCGCCACCGGCTGAAAAATATAGTAAACCATTATAGATGATATTTTTGGTAGGAACACTGCCCGCAGTGCCGGGTGTAATATCTTTTACTATGTGTGTACCGGCAGCGGTGCCATCTGTTTTAAATAATTCATTGCCATGTGCATCATCTGTTGCAGAAAAATATAATTTATTATTATATACCTGCAGATAGTTGGGGGAACCGTTGCCATATACTCCGGAGCCGTCGGAGGCAAGGTTGATTACTATATGTGTACCTGCTGCGGTGCCATCTGTTACCCATAACTCACCTCCATAGATATTATCATCACCGCTGAAGTACATTTTGTTTTTATATACTGCATAGTTGCTGCCAAAAACACCGGGAATAAAACCATTATTGGTTGAACCATATACCAGCATTGTGCCAGGCACGGTTCCATCACTTTTCCACAGGCCATAACCGGCACCTGTACCATCATCACCAGTAAAATAAATATTATTATCATACACGGCAAAATCGGCAAAGCCGTTAAATAAATTAATATAGTTATTTCTAACAACAACAGTTCCGCCCGTGGTGCCGTCTGAAACATACAGCCTGCGTTCTCCATTTATATCATTTGCCATAAAAAATAATCTATCATTTGCAACTGTAAATGCACTTGGAAATGAACCGGTGCTTCCGGCATAAATATCTTTAAATAATTTTGTGCCTGCCACTGTTCCATCACTCACCCAAAGTTCATAATCGTTACCACCGTTGTTGTAAGCAAAATATATTTTATTATGATAAGCAATAATATCAGCAATGTTGCTTAAGTCTCCGGTAGAAGGCGTAAGTTTTATAGTGCCCGCGTCGGTACCTGTTGTTAACCACAGGCCATAACCACCACCATTACCATTGGCAATAAAAAAAAGGTTCCCGTTTATAATATTAAAATCGGAAGGATAAGAACTGCTGAGGAAACCATCAGTATTAATATCTTTTACCAGTTGCAGTGTTTGCGCAGAAGTATTGGCAATAGAAAGTGTAAATATTGAGATAATAATAAGAAAAGTTTTTATAACAGTTGATTTGTACAGTTGATTCATAACGTTGTTTGAAATTTGAATTATTAATTTATTAGTCGGTGTATTGTAAATATAGGAATATAAAATCACGATAAATTTAAGCGATTATCAGGTTAAGTATTGAAGGAAAATAGATTAATTTTTTTATTTTGCGATGATGAGCCAGTGGCCAATAATGGTGGCAAGCTGCTTTTCTTTCCATCAATGTCTCTTTGCTTTTTGTGCAGGAAGAAGGGCCTTCAGAAATGCGATTTTTATTAATAATATTTGAAACGTTGTTTATAAAACACCGGCAAGCGCATAGACAAATTGCATCTTATATAAAAATTTAAGCAGCATACAGATGATTCGGCATGAAAATATATGCTGTAGGTATGGTTTAAAATTTTCTGGCAGTTTTTTATTAATTACGAAACCTAAAATATAACCAATGGAACAAGTACTGGAAATAATTGATAAGCAGCAATGGCTGGATGATGCCAGCGAAATAATTCAACCTGCTATTTTAAACACCTTTAAGGCAGGCGGCAAAACAGGCAAAGCGGTAAAAAATATTTTGCATGGCAAATGGCTTGGCCATCCTGTACACCCCATGATAACTGATATCCCCATTGGCGCATGGTCAGCCGCAGCCGTTTTAGATACTATGGAACTGTGTGGCAGTAAACGGTATAAACCCGGGGCAGATGCTGCCGTTGCAATCGGGCTTGCCGGTGCCGCCGGCGCTGCTGTTACCGGCCTTACAGACTGGACAGGCACAACAGCTATTGAGCGCAAGACCGGCCTTTTACATGGATTGCTGAATATAGGTGCAACTGCGCTTTACCTTACTTCATTCTTTCTGCGTAAAAAAAAGGGTACACGTAAAACGGCCATCGCTTTATCTATGCTTGGTTATAGCATTAGTGCTGCATCCGCATATCTCGGAGGAACGCTTGTATATAATAAACAAATGGGCGTAAACCATACGGCTATTCCCGAAGGTTATCCAATAAGGTTTACAACGGTGCTTGCCGAAGATAAACTGAAAGAGAACCAAATGAAATGTGTTCGTGCAAAACAGGTAGATATTTTGCTTGTGCGCAGGAATAAAAAAATATACGCTATCGCAAACACCTGTTCTCATCTCGGTGGCCCGCTTTCACAAGGTAAATTGCTTGATGATTGCAGTGTGCGCTGCCCCTGGCATGAATCCGTATTTTCACTGGAAGACGGACATGTTATTGACGGGCCTGCCACACAGCCTCAGCCAACATTTAATGTACGGGTAAAGGATGGGCTAATTCAGGTTAAACTGAAATCTGGTTGGGTATAAGCTTTTAGTAAGGTATAGTATATTGTATTTATTTGCGACAAGGCTGATGAAGTTTCCGTATTGAAACGTTGATATTGAATTTTTTTTGAGTCCTGTTATAACAATTGAAACAAGTAAAGGCTTGTGCAGATAAATTTATTTTAAGTATTTATCACCTATTGATTTTTAAAATTTTATTCAAAATATTTTTTACTATTCTGCGATGCCATTTGTGCGATGAAATAACATTATATTTTTTTGCGCGCAGTATTATTACTTTTATCTTAACCTGTTTGCGGAGATACAATCACAAAATTTTACTGCCATGGCGCAGCAGAAAAAATTAAGGATTTGAACAGTGCAAATAAAAATCCTTACTTCGTATAGAACCGGCGCTGTTTATATAACCATCAAACAATAACAATCAAAATACTATGAAAGATGAAAGACTTGCGGTTTTAATTGACGCTGACAACGTGCCTTACGCAAACATCAGGGAGATGCTTGAAGAAATTGCCAAAGACGGTACCC
>JBDUEO010000099.1:0-9171 GCA_040002335.1 Parafilimonas sp.
TGTAATGACGATGTTGTAAATAAGAAACTTAAAAAAATTATTTGCTTCCGCAATAAGTAACCAAACTTGGTAACATTTTGAAAATGAAACATTTATGAAAATAATAATTTAATGAGGTACAAATAAGGATCAATAAGCTTATTTTTAATCTATTGCTGTATTAAACGTTTAATGCAAAAGATAATTGCAACGCAAATAAACAGTTTTTAACTGTATAGAAATTTCTCTACAGCAAAATTAATATTATTATAAAACAGATCAATTATTTGAACTGTATTGTAAACAGGAAAGTTTTAAATATTATTAAAATAACTTCCAAGGTAATTTAAGGAAGTGGAATTTTCAGTAATAAGGCTCCTATCATGATAGTGATCTAAAATAATATGCCCCTGCAGCATTCCGTAGCAGCAAACGATTCTTAACTAAAATTATGGCAGAATTTTAGTACTAAGTTTTTAAACTTATTATGATAAAGCAAGCTCCTGTTATTATTGTAGACGATGATCCTGATGAATATGATCTAATGAAAGAAGTTTGGGAAGAATTAAATTTGTCTTATCCCCTCATTTCATTTTCTAATGCAAAACAGTTGCTTAATTATTTACAATCTGATGAAGAAATTCCCTTTCTTATAATCAGTGATATAAACCTGCCGGGCATGGATGGGTTTGAATTAAGACGCAAGATTCTTGAAGATGAGTTTTCAAAATGGAAAAGCGTTCCGTTTATATTCTGGTCAGGTGCTGCAACAGAGGATCATATAAAGAAAGCATTCGCACTGTCCTCACATGGATTCTTTATAAAAGCTTCAAATTTTAAAGAGTTGAAAGAAACAATAAGAGATATAATTGCTTATTGGCATAAGAGTGAAATCCCTTTTTTACATGACAATTATTAAAATAAAACAGTCAACTTTTGTTACACTTTTGGTTTTATTGTATTATATATCTTCATTTTAAAAACGAGTACTTTCTATCCCCTGTTCAACGCCTTTATAATTATTAGTATAACGGCAATTACTAATAATGTATGTATAAAACCACCTGTTACAAATTCACCCAAAAAAGTAATTGTTCAAATAATAATTAGTACAACTGCAATGATGTATAAGAGATTTCCCATGTTATAATTTTTTATTTCTTAATAATTGTTACTTGAATCTAAAAGTTTGCCAAAATAATAATAAATAAAAACGGTAATATTCCGACATATATTCTTTATGCTGCGCTATGTGGATATATAAGAGGGTTTTGATTGACATTCTATAAAATAAGTCAATTGTAATAATGGCATGATAATTTTATTATAATTCAAAAAAACATTATGAATAAAAAATTTCCAGCTTTACTTATAGCCGGTATAGCAGCTTACGCTTATTACATGTATTCAAAAATGGATGCTAATGCAAAAAAAGATTTAGTAAATAATATTAAAGGAAAAGGCAAGCAGTTGTTTAAAGATTATCTTCCTGATGACCTAAAGCAGAAGTTTGACAATTTACTTGGCTAATCAATATATTAGATGCTTATAATCTCCGACGTGATGTATGTATGACAAGTTATGGGAAAGGCTCCTGCGAGCCTTTCCCATAATATTGCTAACCCCCTTTCTAACAACTATGTTCTTTAACCCTCTAAAGAAAAGATGAACCCACTCAAAGTACAACCAGTTAAGATTATACTCACACAGGAATTCTTCGATTTAATGGTAATGCAATTTGTAAGCTAATAATAAGGTGCTTTGTCGAAACAAAAGCTAAGCTTGTTAGGTCATTTACAAAAGGAGAATTAATTTTTATATAATTAAATATGCAAGGTCATTGTATCGTTATATCAATATTATATTCCAACAAATCCAATAGGTTTAACGAGGGATAAAATTTAAAAAGTGTTTCCTCATGTTCATTTATCCAACTCCGTTTGTTAACACTGTAAATCCATTCTTCATAATCGGTAACAACTCGGCTCGGTAATGAGTTTTTTTTAATTGCAGGTACATTAAAACCAAATCTTTCAAAAAGCCTGAGCCCTTTCATTGCGCAATAAATGTTATCTAATGCCAGTGCATAAATCATACGTTTGCTACCCTTTGGGGGTCTCTTTCTACCTTCAGGATCACTAAATATTTTTGCGCCGTATTTTATCACCTCAACTAAATCTTTTTCACTGCTTTTTACAGGTCTTACATATTGTGCATCTTCGTGTGTCCATTTTTTTTGTTTCCTGTTCCACAATTGCATCCATTCTTGCAATATTAAATCCGCAGTATTTTTATCAGGCAGAATAAAATGCCAATGTGGATTATATGTTTTTCGTTTAGGATTGAAATTGCATTCTAAAGACCTTATTCCAATTAACTTATTTGCTTGCCCTCTCTGATTTTTTTTTGAATATTTTGCTTTGATAATTTGAAACCCTTGCACCATTTTTCTCATAATAACTGACAGTCGCTCCGCGCTAACGGACTTTATTGTGAGAGTAAGAAATTGCGGGTCCGTCCAGGTTCTTATAACAGGCAGATACTTATTAATTAGTTCTGCTTTTCTAATAGCACAACATAAAGTGCAAAACCGATTTTTGCAATATTTCCCGTATAGCTTTCCATCAACTTTATAAATTCTATTTTGACAATGATAGGTGTTCCAATATGATTTTCCCCTTTCTGTTGCGCCTCGTTCTTCAGCAACTTTTATTAAACTAAGTACGGTTGATTGGGTAATCATTTTACGCTTTGCCCTTCTTTGCATTGCATCTTTGTTGTTAAGTTCTGTGCCATGACCGGATATAATTAAAGGGTAACAAATATTATGTGTATTATAACCTGTCTTACTTTGTGCTAATGTATTGAGAGAGCTTTCCGAAAGCTTTGCAGAATGTTTATTTTCCATTTTACTTAGCTTTAGACTTAATGTAATTGGTTGCTTCAGCCGCAGTTTCAGCAATAGTTTTTTTACGCCCGGCTTTTATCCATTCGGTCAATTCTTGTTGAGAAAAATATAAACGCTTGCCTTTTTTTGAAACTGGTATTTCAGACCTGCTCACTAATCCGTAGATAGTGGCTACTGAAAGTTTGATTAAATCTGCAGCTTGTTGAATTGATAAAAGTTCGTCAATATCTTTTGCTACTGTTTGAGGTTTATTATCAAAGTAGGTTTGAAGTTCCTGCCTGAATAACTGTCTAATTTCAGAAATTGAAAGTTGTGTAAAAACTAAGTTTTCCATTGTGCCAATATTTTGACACAAATGTTTATGCGAGAATTACCGTGTAGTATGATAGTGTAGTTACTACAAATTTTATCTTGGCTTCTCTAATTGGTTGTTTATAGCCTTTACAATTTCGCTAAAACCTAATTTTTCAAAATAGGTGCGTATATACTGCAAATCTTCAAAGCGAAATTTTTTCTGTTTAGTTTGAAATGGGTTACAAACTGCATCATAAATATTTTTGTAATCTTTTCCAGTAAGAAACTCAATAAATTTTGCCTTATCTGTTTTATCAATTTCGGTTTCTTTTAATTGCATGTACTCAAAAATCAGATGCATTGCTAAAACTTGCCGTGCAGTTGTAAATTCTTTGTTTTTTTCTGTTGGTGTTTCCCGTTTACTTTCTTCAGTTTCTTTAATTTGTTTTTCAGCTCTTGCAAACATATCTTTAGCTAAAGCAATTCGCCTTTCCCAGCTTTGATTTAAAACACAATTATCGCGACTGTTACATTCTTTGTCAAAATGATATTGCAATACTTTTTTACCGTACTCTATTCCTTTACTAAGGGCTTTGATGCGATAGTTATTCGGAATTGAATTTAAAAATTCAATTAATTTATTTTGCCATTCATAATATTCCGATTCTTTATTAAAACGATTACCTTCAAATTTCCTTATTATACCTTTATCAATTACGTAGTGTGGTAAGTCTTCAAAATCTATTTCGACTTTGTCAATATAATTGCTAACAGGAAAAAGTGCACTCATATCAGTTTGTTTTTCATTACCTATTGAAACCTTCATATTTGGCATTGCTGCGGCAAGTTGCGCAGCCGCCTCCTTTAATTGTTTAGATGAATTAGAAGCACAAAAATTTCTCTCTAACTTATCCTCATTAACAAACATTGATAAAAATTCTTTTTCAACTAATCTTCTAATTGAGTAAAGCTTATCATGTTCATTTTGAATAGGGATGCCACCATACCATTTTAATAAAGCAGCAATTAACAAATATCTTTCTTCATCATTTAAGGGCAACGCTCGTAAATGTTGAATAAAATCAAATGGTTTTTCAAACTGTTTTTGAAGTTCGTCGTAATGCCATTCTAATAAATTCAAAAAATCAATTGTTTCAAACAAATCTTTTCTCTTTTTTTCAATAAAATCTACCGTTGGCTCTAATAAATCTTTTTGTGCTGGAATATTTTTAGGGTTGAAGTACCAGTTTAAATCTCTGTCATACATAAAAGGAATTAGCTTTTTACGGCTTGTCTTACTTTCATAAGCCTCAACATTAGATTTAATTTCATTAAGCAGGCTTCCTAACTCTTCGCTTTTTATAAGCTCTTCCTTATCTGATTTTTCTTCTTTTTTAGTATTTAGTTTATTCGTAATTGATGAGGAATTATGTGTTATGTTTTTTTCGTTTTTGGAAAGCATTTCAGGCGGCGTGCCAACCATTGGTCTTGAAAAAACGGATAAACCGCGATAGTTTATTTCCTGTTCTATAATATCAATTTTCTCTTTTTTTGATAACCCTTTTAAGGATTGTTTAAAGGTTGAAATATTTGTTTCCATACGAGCGTAATATTATAAGATGTTTTCTTTAACGCTTTCCATTGCCTGTATTATTTCCATCGTTTGTACGCTTACTGTGCATACACGTTTCAATAAATCAATTACATGCGTTTTATAATCAGCAAATTTGTAAGTGTTGAATTTTTCGGCAATAGTGGGATCTTTCGGCTTGCTTTCTTTGTATTGATCTAAAATCCATTCTAAAGCACTGCGGTTGCCTAATTTGTATTGCCATGCAATTGCTGGAACGCCAGTTAAAATTGTGTTTTCATCTAAGATTATTGCGCCGGTTTCTTTATTGCCTTTCAGTTTCGCTTTCGGTTTTTCTTTGGTATCTGTTGTTAACTCTTTTAAGTTGTATGGTTCAATTGTTTCATAGTTTATATGCAAATCCATTAATGCTTTGCCCCATGCAGACCATTGTTTAAAATCTTGATAAAAAGGTATGCGTGGAAACTCCCGCTTTAAGTTAAGTTCATATTTTTTGCGGTAAGCAGGATTATGTAATACAGCATACACATAATGAAAAATGGGTTCTTTGCTCATGCCACGCTTACCGTATTGCTTTACAAATTGGTTAAAACCCCAGTCAGTAATATTGGGTAATCTATTACCATCCTTATCATAACGATATAATGCGAAAGAGTAAGTGCCGCCGTTGCCCATTTTCAATAAGCACAAGTCAGAAATTTTATTACTGACAAGCGAAGAGATTAGGTATGAAGAATTGACATTGTAAATATTAATACACAAATTAGGTTGATCTAACTTTTGCCCAAATGCTTCAAAGTGATTTGATGTTAATCTGTCTGAAAAGCTTTTTTCACTGTAAAAATTTTGAACTAAAAAAGGGCGAAATAAACTTTCAATAATTTTAGATTTATCAAAATCAATTTTTATCTTTTGAGAATACCTTCTCTTTAATGTTTCACTCCATTTTATACTATCCGAATAATGGTCTTCTTTGTATTCATTGAATATGTCTATGAAAAACTTTATCTTATTTTCCAGATTACATTTATCAAAATCATAAACCCATTCATCGCGATTAGTAACAATTCCGTTAAACGAAAAATCAAACAACCCGCCGCGCGAATTCTGTTGTTTTAATATTGGCAACAAAGTTTCAAAATCATTATCAGCAAGATTAATCCAGTTATTATTTTTATCAGGTCTTATAATATCAAAAGGTATTTCTCTTAACGGATTTTGTGCAAGCCATTCCAGCTTTTGTTCTTTTTTCCAAAAATCATCTATGCTTATGTAATATATCTGGCAAATGGTATTTTCCCGCTTTGCTTTCTTAATTAAAAACATAATGGCAACGCCGGTTTGTATGCCAAACACATTATGCGTAGTGCCTGCAATCTTAGGGTTTGCCCGTACATCGCTTTTTGTATCAATTATGTATGCAGCTTCAAACTCTGTTTGTATCGTTTTTCTAAACCCATCAAAGGTGCGGCTGTCAATAAAGCTGCGGTTTGTTACAAAAGCCAATACACCGTTATTGTCCAGCCTGTCAAAACTCCATCTGTAAAACCTGGCATACATATCATACACCTTTGTTTTTTGGGCTGTACTCTGTTTTATAAAAGTGTCTTTAATACGTTTATCTATTTCAGGATATTCACGGTTTTTATTGTTATCATTTTCATTGGCCTGATTTGCATTATACGGCGGGTTGCCAATTATAACGGCAATCTTTTTATCATTCTGCTTTTTTATGCGCTTGCTGTTTTCTTCGGTAAAAGGTGCAAACATATCAATTTGTTTTCCCCTGAATGCAAAACCCATATTATCCAGCGTATCAACAAAACAAAGGTTTTCAAACTCTGCATATTTACCCATTTTTTGCGCATAAGTAAACTCAATATTTAGGTTACTTATATAGTAAGGTAATATGGCAACTTCATTGGCATGTATCTCATTTTTATATTTATACTCTAATTTTTCTTTGCGTATATAATCAATTATATCACAAATAAAGGTTCCCGTGCCGGTGGCCGGGTCTAATATTTCAACGTTCTTATCTTCCAAAAATTTATTGAAATGTTTGTGCAGTAAGTAATCAGTGCTTTCAATCATAAAGCGCACAATTTCATTTGGTGTATAAACAACGCCTAAACGGTCTGCAGCCTTTGGGTTGTAACTTTTATAAAACGTTTCATACACCACCTTTAAAAACTTTTGCTTTTCGTGGTGGTCTGCAATGCCTGCTGCGGCTGCGTTTATAACATCGTAGTAATGTTTTATACTGTTGAGTGCTAAACGCTTTGTATTGCCTGTAAAAAAGATGTTGATAACGCTTTCCAGTTCACGGGCAATATTGTTTTCGCGGTGAAACTGTGTTTCATCAAAAATGGTGTTGAAAATATCTTCGGTAAGTATGTGCTGAATAATCATTTCCCGCACATCTGCAATAGTAATATCTGGGTTTATGCTATCGTGGCAAAGCTTTAAAAAAGTTTCAGCCGATTGTATATAATTCGAGTTCGTGGTTTCCTGTTCAACAATAATACGGCGTATTGTTTCCGTAACCTTTGGAATATCTTCTTTAAAGTGTTCAATGGCTTTACGGAAATTTCTTACTTCGGGTCGCTCAAAAGAAACAAATGCAGTCAATAAATGATGCAAACCTTCAGCATCATTTATTGATACTCTCATTTGCTCAATACCATTTTGAATTAATACTGCTGTCTGACTATCTTCAAAAAGTATATTTTCTTTAGGGTAACCTTTATCAAATTTCTTTCTGATTTCTTCGTTCAGATCGTCGCTTTCATCCTTACTTTCCCAGTAACCCCAGTCTTGCCTTAACGTATCTTTCAAAGTGCCATCCGGCATTACTTTCCTGTTGCTATTAGTGGCTTTAATTTCAATTTCGGTAACAATCATTAACCCTTTCTGCTTTGCATATTCATTCAGCAGGTTATAAAATGCACCACGTATGGCAGTTTCTTTTTTAGATCCGCCGTAATCAATAATTTTTTCGACTTCGTTTTGGTATTGATGTATTGAATGAATACTCATATTATGCTATAAATCTAATATTATTTTATTGGCTGCTTCGCGTTTGGTTTTGTCAATAACCTTTGCGTAAATCTGTGTTGTTTCAATTTCTCTGTGTCCTAACATCTTTGAAACTGTGTACAAATCAGTACCTAAAGAAAGTTGCAATGTTGCAAACGTATGCCTGAAACTATGAAATGTAATCGGTTTAAGAATACCGGCTTTTAATACCCATTGTTTTAAGTGAACGTTTACATAAGCAGAATAAATTAAGCCTTCGAACGCTCTTTGGTCGGGCAAACCTTTTTCACCTAATATACTATTCGCTTGTTCAGATATTGGCAGCACTTCTGCACCCTTTGTTTTTTGTTGTTTAAACTGCAAAAAATGTCCTTCATTTTTGCTATATCTAATTTCGCTCCAAAGCAATTTTTGAATATCTGAAAATCTTAAACCTGTAAGTGCCGAAAATAAAGCCGCTTTTTTAAGCACCGGCATTGAACAGGACGTGTTTGCAAGGGTTTGCAGTTCTTCCATTGACAAATATTCTCTATTGGTTTCATCTTGCTTAATAGGTTTGATTTTTTCGTACAGATCACTTGTAAGTATGCCATCTTTGAAACCTTGTTTTAAAGCCACTCTAAAGCGAGCGAAATAAGAATGACATGAATTTTGAGAAAGGTTTGTATTCCGCTTGCTTTTTGAGTTCAACAGAAAATCCTTAAAGTCGTTACAAAAGTTTTCATCAATTTTTGAAGATTGCATCTGTTCACCAGCGAATTTTTTTAGATATTTTCCCGCAGAAATCCATGTATCTATATTACTTTCTTTTTGTTTTTTGGATAGTGTATTGAAATACTCAATAAAATTCACATCATTCGTTTTCTTTTTAAGAAAATCAAATGACCCTGCCTGAATTTCTAACTGTCTTTTAGAGCGAATATTTTCAGCTAAAGCAAAGGTTTCTTTATTCTGAATTTTATCCAGCGGTGTTTTCGGCTTTTCAATAATATAAAGCCCTAAAAAATCACGTCTTGTAAGTTTGCCAGTTTCAGGATGTGCAATAGCAGGATAAAAATCTAAGTAAAGAGTTTGCCTGTTTCCGGTTATAGGTTTTGAACGCAGTTTAACTTTTATCATTTGATGATTTTGTACCTTAGAAGTTAAGTTACTTCATTTCGGTACACTAAAGGTACAAACTTGTACCTAATAAACCTATAACAAAACAAAGCATCTGTTAGTAGGAAATAAAAAAAGCCTTACTGGTAAAGGCTTTCAATAAAATTCTTATGGAAATTGTACTTGTTTGTTTTGTGCGGTTACTTACTTCCGCAATAGATACAGCATATTCCCAAGCTAAGCGATTTATAATACGTTTGTG
>JBDUEO010000100.1:0-9115 GCA_040002335.1 Parafilimonas sp.
GCCAACATGGGGTGATGTTTTTCAAAACACAACAGATAAAAATCTTGTTGTAAAATTTGATAGCAGTGGCAGCGGGCCAAGCGATCATTCTGCATTTTATCATGACAGTATTCCTGTACTTTTTTTCTTTACCAATACAGAACCGGATTATCACAAAGCAACAGACGATGCAGACAAAATAAATTATAAAGATGAAACAGAGATAGTTGATTACATCATAAATATCATTAACGCAACAAATAATAAAGGCAAGCTTTCATTTCTTCAAACAAAAGACCAGGAAATGCGCAGTATGAGTTTACCGGTTACTTTAGGTGTAATGCCAGATTATGCTTACACCGGCACAGGTTTGCATATTGATGGTGTAAGCAAGGGCAAAACTGCAGATAGAATTGGCTTAAAACCTGGTGATGTTTTGTTGCAGTTAGGCGATTATAAATTTGTAGATATTGAAACTTACATGCGGGCATTGCAACATTTTAAAAAAGGAGATAAAACAACGTTGCGCATTTTAAGAGACGGAAAAGAAATGAATTTTGATGTACAGTTTTAATGATTGCATACTTTTTAATGCATCAAATAAAAAAGGCAATAACACATACAAGTGTTATTGCCTTATTAATTACAGATAATTTTTAAATATTATTGCTTTATCATTTTTACAGTTTGTCTTTCGCCTTTATCATTTATAAGTGTGATAAAATAAGAGCCTGCCGCAAAACGCTGCACATTTAATTTTTCAATGTTTGTACCTGCAACTGCAGATCCTTTTTTAGATAATAGTGACTTTCCGCTTATATCACTAATTTGAAGTGAATAACTATAAGTTGTATTAGCATAAAACTGTATTGTAGCGATATCTTTAACAGGATTAGGCATTAGTAACATTGCTGCACCTGACGATCCCGGAAGAGTTGAAGCAAAAGCATTTAAACTATTTGATACTTTTATCACCTTAACAGCAACGGGTGATGTACCGCAAACGTTTTGAACTTGTACTGTTAAATTTCCGGTTGAGCTTCCCCATTTTACACTTACAGAAGATTTGTTTTGCCCGCTTAAAATTGTAGCATCAGAAGGCACTGTCCAAACATAGGTATTTGTATTAATGGCATTTTGAATGGTGTACACGATGTTTGTTTGCCCGCTGGTAACAATAGCAGGCCCGTCAATACCGCCTGGTTTGGTAGGTGCAGAAATAGTACCTGCTACAACCGAGTAACCCTGCGGATCCGTACAACCTCTTACGTCTGTAACAGTGTAAGTTTTAAAGCCTGCTGCTACAGTAAGTATGCCTGTTCCGGTATAAGGCGCTGTGCCTCCAAAAGCTGAAACATTAACTGTGGTAAAACCTCCTCTGCATATAATTGCACTGTCTTGTGTAACGCTGGTAACAAGTACATCAGGTTGTGTTATGCTATACGTTTTTGAAATACTGCATCCCGCAAAAGAATTTACAGTAACCGTATAATTTGCAACATTCAGGTTGCTGATATTTTGGTTTGAATCGCTCCAGAATTGTTTAGTATCGTTTGTCCATGTATAACTAAAAGGGCCTTTCCCGCCTTCTGGGTTCAAAGCAATTGCACCATCTTTTCTGTTATTGCAACTAATTGTAGTAACGTTTGCATTAATTCTTGGGTTTGAATTAAATACAGTTCCTGTTGCTTTAATACGAACCGCAGGTAAACCACCACCGGTAATAGGAATTTTGCCATTAAAAGTACCTGTATCCTTTGTATTCATTTTTACATAAATGGTGTAGTTAAGTGCAGAGCCATAATTGGTAAAGAATATAGAAGGTGCGAAATTGCTATCGCTGTTTGTAGAAAAAAGAAAACCAGCAAGTGGCCCAACTTTTACATTAGAGCCATCTAACGATGCAGCGTTTAACACAAAGTTTTTAGCTGCTATATCTGAATTTTGACAAACAGTATCAAAACTGCTTACCTGTGTTGCAATAAAAGCAGCAGATGATTGTGCTTGTCTGCTTAATTCAACCGTACTAAAAATTACATTTGAGCTGCCTGCGTTTTTAATATAAAAATCAGAATTTCTTTCAGCCTTATTTGCAAAGCGTGCATCAGTTAGTACAAACGTGGCTTTTTTCCATGTTTTTGTATCGGTGCATGTTATTTTTAAAGATGCTTTATCAGTGGTGTCCATTGCATTATAATATAATTGAAAACTACCTGTTCCGTTATCAAAATAAGTTACATCAATTGTAACAGGATAAGCAGCTCTTAATGGTATGTTTTTCAAAAAGTTGTTATCAACATCAAAGTATAAAGCATTTTTGTTGTTGGCAATGTCAAATCCTCTGGCAAATCTGCCATACATTATATCCGGGTGCGCTGCATCAACATTCCAATATCCTGCGCTCGTAATATTGGCATCAATCTGGTGCAAATACCTTTCATAATTGCCTGGTAATAAATGCCAGCCAACATCATTTATTCCTGTTGCACCAAGATTGCTATATTCAGTGCCTGTGGCAGCATTTATATCTTGTAGCAATGCTCCATAAGAAGTATAGTTTGAATAAATATTTTTGTAGCGTGTTTGATTTGTTTGCACGGCCGGTCCATAAGTTTTTGTTGGAAATCTTACTGTATCTGAAGCGTCCAGAACATCTTTTAATGCACATAATGCATGTTGTGCTAACCCGGGAATTTTTTGACTTGCATATTTATTGAAGAAATTGAAAGCAGAATCATGTTTCGGATCTTTTAAAATGCTTGATGTTTCATTCGGCCAATCAATTCCCCAGTATATGCAGTAACACATAATACCAAACATTTGCTTATACTGATTGCTTGTCCACCACCCGGCGTATAATTGAGAACCTACTATTTCTGAGCGCGATTTTGTATATACTCCATTAGATGGTTTATTTAAAATATCATAAAGCCATTGGTTTTTATCTGATTCAAGATTTAATTGAGCTCCTTTTGCCATTGTTCCGCATTTTGTCCATCCACCAGGGCAACTATCGGCGAGCCAATTTTGTTGATCAGGATGTTCGTAATCAGCATTGCTAAGCATGGTAATTTTTGGCGAAAGACTTTTATATTCATTATAGTAATAGGATGAATAAACTTTAAAAAGGCTATCAAACTGGTTGTCAGTAATAGCGTATTGGTTAGCAACATCACCTTTATAAGCAATTTGATCGCCGGTACTTCCAAAACATGCCTGCACACCTATTATTTTATTCCTTACAGAAGTATCCATTGATGCAACATGTTGCCTTACGGTGGTTATCATTCTTTTAAAATAAAAATTATAATCTGCGTTAAGGTAATATGGACAGTAACCTACAGAAACACCAGATGAATTTGTCTGGTTAACTTTTGGAACTCCAATTGAATAAAGCCAGCCAGGTGCATTTGAACCGGTATAAACCATAAAAATTACAGGCATAGCATCTGCAATATGATCGTTAATATCATTATCAAATGCCGTCCAGTCCCAAATACCTGGCGAAACTTCAATATCTGCCCAATTAATATTTACTAGCCTTCCTTTAAATTCAGGGTAAGTATCAGCATTCACAGGAATGCCATAATCTTCCCAAACGCCAGAATTTGCAAATACTTCTTTTGCAGATTGGGAGTTTGCCGAATAGGCAAAAAATAGTAGTGCAACTGCAAGCAGTTGTCTGATGTGGTTAATCATTTTAATTGAATATTGGATTAAAGAATAAAATAAACCGATTGCAAAGTAATAGAGATTTGAAATAATTACACTTCAAAAAATAATTCAATTAAAGTCCTTAAAAGACATAATTTTATACTTTAATATTTTTAAGCTTTTGAAATGATAATCTAATTTTTAATGAATTGGTTGAAATTCAATGTGATATAAGTGCTTTATTGTAACACGAAAATGCAAAAAAGGGTTAATTGAATATTTACAAATTAAGAATCTTTGCTTTACTTGCTTACTTGTATGGCAAAGCTGCTTTTAAATACAGATAATATTGAAACTGACTTTTTTTTTAATGCGCGTTTATTAGGTATTATTTCTCAGCTAAAAAACTACAGATTTTGCTGGCTTGTAAATGCGTTTCTGAAATATGATTTCAGGTTAAATACAGATTTGGAAATTCAAATAAAGAAAAAAACCCGTAATTATTTTTTTGAGGTTTATCAATTTTTTGAACCTGAGTTTGAAATGGAAAATTATATTTATCACAATCAGTTTGAAGGAGAATATCTGTTACCTGAATTTAAACATTTTGATTTTTTGTGGCTGATAAAAGCTGATATTATACCCGAAGAAAAATTTATTAGCCTGCAGCAAGATTTAAAAACAATAACTGGCGTACAATTGGTAACAGAATTAATACAGGAAAAAATTAAACATAAAGAAAATTTAATCTTATAATTATGAATATTCCCGAAGGCTGGCTTGAACAGGATAATATGCTTTACCGCAAGTTTGAATTTAAAAACTTTTCTGAAGCTTTTGCTTTTATGGTTCGCGTTGCTATAGAAGCCCAATGCATGAATCATCACCCAAAATGGACGAACGTTTATAACAAAGTAGAATTTTGGCTTAACACACACGATGAAGGTGATGTGATTACAGATAAAGATGTGAAGCTGGCAAAAAAAATTAATGCTTTGCTGTAAATTAGTTACGTTACACAACACCTAAGCCCACGATTTCTTTATGCTGAAAATGAACAGCAATTGTATCAAAACCGAACATCTCTTTAGTTATTTTTTTTTCTAAATTATTGTTTTTCAACGCTTCCTGCAATTGGTATATCTTTCTTATACTTCTCGTAATCTAAATTAATTAAGGATGATAGAATTGCAACATCTTTCCAAATGGATAACCATTGGCGGAATAAAAACATATCTTTTAAAAGATATAAATCTAACAATTAAACAAGGTGAATTTGTATCTGTTATGGGCCCGTCAGGTTCAGGAAAATCTACGCTGCTAAATGTAATTGGTATGCTTGATGAATTTGATGAAGGTGAATATTTTTTTCTAAATGAGCAGGTACATAAATTAAAAGAAAAGCATCGGTCCCAATTATACAAACAATATATAGGATTTGTTTTTCAGGCTTATCATCTTATTGATGAGTTGACAGTATATGAAAATATTGAAACGCCGTTAATATATCAGAATTCAAAAACTTCTGAGCGCAAAGCAATAGTTGCAGATGTTTTAGACCGTTTTAATATTGTTGGCAAAAAAGATCTTTTTCCCACGCAATTATCAGGAGGCCAGCAGCAGTTGGTTGGTATTGCAAGAGCATTGGTAGCTAACCCAAAACTACTTCTGGCAGATGAACCAACCGGAAATTTAAATTCAAAGCAAGGCGAAGAAATAATGGATTTATTTAAGAAGTTAAACGAAGAAGACGGCGTAACAATTATACAGGTAACCCATTCAGAAAAAAATGCTGAATATGGCTCGCGTATTATTAATTTATTAGATGGAAGAATAGAATCTTAATTTAAATGAAGAAGAGATTTATGATACAAAAACGAATAGCTATATGTTTTGTTTTTTTATATATTACAAACTGTTTACTTGCGCAAATACCTGATACAACGGCACAGAAATTAACCCTTGAGCAATGTATAGAAATAGCTTTAAAAAATAACGCCGAAGTGCAGCATACGCAAATAAATTCAGGTATTGCTAAAACAAACTGGCAGGGTTCTAAAGGTTATATGATACCAACGCTTAATGGCGATATAGGCCATGGCATAAATACAGGCCGCAATATTGATCCTTACACAAACACCTATTCAAATCAAAGTATTAATTATGATAATTATGGTTTAAACACAAGCCTTACTTTATTTAATGCATTTGCTGTGCAAAATAATATCAAACAAAATAAACTTGCTTTTCAGGCGAGTGAGCTTGAAGTTCAAAATCAAAAAGACCAGATTGCATTAAGTGTAATATTAGAATACCTGCAAATTTTAACCAACCAGGATCTGCTTTCAGTTTCTATGCAGCAAAAAGATGTTTCTGAAAAGCAGGTTGAGCGGCTTGATATTTTAAACCAGGCGGGCAGCATAAGTCCAAGCCAGTTTTTTGATTTGAAAGGAGCTTACGCTAATGATGAACTGAATGAAATTAATGCACAAAGTGCTTTGGAAACTGCAAAAGTAGCTTTAGCGCAATTACTCAATATTCCGTACAATAAAAACCGTACGTTAGAACGATTGTCTTTAAATGATATTGAAGATAACACGACAGGCAATACAGATTCAATTTACCAGGCGGCTTTAAAAGACCTGGCTATCGTAAAAGCGGCAATGCTTCGCCAGAACAGCGCTGTTTTTGGTGTAAAAACGTATCGCTCGCAACGTTATCCATCTTTATATATAAACGGAGGTCTGTTTACAAATTATTCAAATAATGCAACCGCTCAGCAATACATTAATACAACAGATGTATCTACCAATAACTATGTGCTAAGCAATGGCAATAAATTGCCGCTTTTTATTCAACAGGATAACTTCAGCATTAATAAAATAAATTATAGCGACCAGTTTAAAAATAATTTCAACAGTTCACTAACTATTGGAATCAGTATTCCGTTGTTGAATAATTTTCGTAACAAAACACAAATAAAAACTGCTTTGTTGTTACAAAAAGATGCAGACATAACACTAAATGCTACCAAAATACAACTGCAGCAAACCGTAGAACAGGCTTCTGTAAATGTAAACTCTGCAAAAAACCGGTATAATGTTTTAACGCAGCAGGTAGAAGCTTTTAAAGAATCTTTTCGTGAAGCAGAAATAAAATTTAATGCCGGCTCCATTACTTCCGTTGATTATCTAATTGCAAAAAACAACCTCGACCAATCTAATTTAAATCTGATTATAGCCAAATACGATTACGTATTGAGATCTATGGTGCTGGAATATTATAGCGGCAAATTAACTTTCTGATTGAGGAAATTTTTGTAGAAAAAATTCCTGCTATTTGTTATCGGTTCTGTATATTTTTTAAATCCAGTCGGGTTATACCTTACAATATGTTGGGCTGTTTTATTCATATCATTACATATAAATTTTTTATAGATAACGAATACTGGTTATGGGCTATTTTGCTGGCTTGTGTTTAACTGAAACGGTTGTTTATGGAACAATGTTTGAATTAAATAACTAAAGGGAATATATGAATGCTATAAAAGTTTTAATACCATCGTTATTAAGTGTGTGTTGTATAGTTGCATGTAATAATAAAAAAGCTGAACCTGCAAGCGTTGGTGTTGCCGATACAACTTTGGGCAACCCCACAACAAATGCATTGGATTATAACCCCGATCAACGGCAGACTATTCCTAAATCAGATTCTTCTAATACCGTTGGTACTGATACCATAAATAGTTCTGTTGCTACGCCAAATACAGGTACAATGAAATCGTATAACGATAAGAAAGGAAGTAAAGACAGTATGAAATAAAAATATTAAATCCCTCTATTCCAAAGGAAGTTGCCTGATGCAGCTTCTTTTTTTTGCCTGATGGAAAAATATTACACCTGAAAAACTCCTGTTTTAAATTCTTTTATAACAGGATTGTTATTAGCAGCCGAAATGCCTTCGCTGATCAATTTTCGCGTATCTGCCGGATCAATTATTTCATCAACCCATAAACGTGCTGCTGCATAATAGGGCGTTGTTTGCGTATCGTAACGTGATTTTATTTTATCAAGTAATTGCTGTTGTTCTTCATCGCTTACATCTTTTCCAGATACCTGTATTTGCAATAACGTTTTTGCTGCCTGTTCGCCACCCATTACTGCAATTTTTGCACTTGGCCATGCATAGATAAACCGCGGATCGTAAGCCTTTCCACACATAGCATAGTTGCCTGCACCATAACTGTTGCCGGTAATAAAAGTAATTTTAGGAACTACAGAATTGGCAACTGCGTTTACCAGTTTTGCTCCGTCTTTTATGATGCCGGAATGCTCGCTGCGGCTGCCTACCATAAAACCAGTTACATCCTGCAAAAAAACCAATGGTATTTTTTTCTGATTACAATTAAGAATAAACCGCGCTGCTTTATCAGCACTGTCATTATAAATTACGCCGCCCAATTGCATTTCGCCTTTTTTTGTTTTTACTATCAGGCGTTGATTAGCAACAATGCCTACAGCCCATCCATCAACCCTTGCATAGCCGCACACGATTGTTTTGCCATAATCTTCTTTAAACTGTTCAAAAGAATTGGCATCTGCAAAGCATTCAATTATATCAACCACATTATATGGCTTGGCATTGTGTGCTTGCATCAAACTATATATTTCATCTATTTTTCTTGATGGCGCAACTGCGTTAATCCTGTTGAACCCGGCAAGTGTTGGCGCGGCTAATTTGCCAATAATACTTTTTATCTTATCCAAACATTCGTGTTCTGTTTTAAACTGGTAATCTGCAATTCCACTTATTGAATTATGCGTTGCTGCTCCGCCTAAAGTTTCTGCATCAATATCTTCACCAATGGCAGCTTTTACTAAATAGGGACCAGCTAAAAAAATACTGCCGTTGCCTTCCACCATTATGGTTTCATCACTCATTATTGGCAAATAAGCGCCACCTGCAACACATGCACCAAGCACTGCGGCAATTTGTGTAATACCCATTGCACTCATTTGTGCATTGTTGCGGAATATTCTTCCAAAATGTTCTTTATCTGGAAAAATTTCGTCTTGCATAGGCAAGAAAACGCCTGCACTATCTACCAAATAAATAATGGGCAGATTATTTTCCATGGAAATTTCCTGCATGCGCAAATTTTTCTTTCCTGTAATTGGAAACCATGCGCCGGCTTTTACGGTTTGATCATTAGCGACAATTACGCACTGCCTACCACTTACATAACCCACACCGGCAACCGTTCCACCGGCAGGGCATCCGCCATATTCTTCATACATATCAAAACCGGCAAATGCTCCAATTTCTACAAACGGCTTTTCCTTGTCAATTAAATAATCAATGCGTTCGCGTGCAGTTAGCTTATTTCTTTGTTTTTGTTTTTCTATTGATTTTTTACCACCGCCAAGCTTTATTTTTTCAAAACGGTTTTTTACGTCGCTAAGTAAAAGCTTCATCCAATCGT